>NZ_JBFTND010000014.1:0-79019 GCF_056397305.1 Cupriavidus sp. 05N40 | reverse complement strand
GGCATAGCCGATGAAGAAGATGCCGGCGCCGAGCCCGTAGATGGCCGCGCTGATGCCCAGGTCGGCCGCCAGCTGCACCTTGGCCAGCGCCACGTTGGTGCGGTCGAGATACGACATGAAGTAGATCGCGCACATCAGCGGGATCAGTTTCAGTATGGCCTTGCGCGTGGCAAGGCGGTGCATTTCGTCACTACCGGAATCAAGAGAGGTCGTCACCATGATGTCTCCACGAAGGAATCTGTTTTTTGTAGTCATGACTGCCTGAACCGACGGGCATCCTGTGAGTGCGGCCTGCGTGCCGGCGAGCGAAGGAGGTCGCGCCAGCACGAGTTGCCCGGCCAGGATCGTCAGAAGTTCACGTTGCCGGCGCCTTTCAGCCCGAGCATCTGGCGGGCTTCATCCGGCGTGGCGATCTCGAACGACAGCTCTTCCAGGATGCGGCGGATCTTGCGCACCTGGTCGGCATTGGTCCTCGCCTTTACGCCCTTCGAGATGTAGACGCTGTCCTCCAGGCCCACGCGGACGTTGCCGCCCATGATGGCGCCCATCGTGACGAGCGGCATCTGGTGCCGGCCGGCCCCGAGGATCGAGAATTGATAGTTTTCGCGCCCGAACAGCCGGTCGGCGGTGGCGCGCATCATGGCCAGGTTCTCGGGGTCCGGGCCCAGCCCGCCAAGAATGCCGAGCACGGACTGGATGAAGAACGGCGGCTTGACGATGCCCTGGTTGACGAAGTGGGCCAGGTTGTAGAGATGCCCGACGTCGTAGCATTCGAACTCGAACCGCGTGCCGTGTTCCTGGAACTCGGTGAGGATGCCCTTGATGTCCTTGAAGGTGTTGCGGAAGATCATGTCTTCCATGGACTCGAGGTAGGTTTTCTCCCAGTCGAACCGCCAGGCGCTGATCTTCTCCGCGACCGGGTGCAGCGAGAAATTCATCGAGCCCATGTTCAGCGAGCACATCTCCGGCCGCGCCAGCCGCGGATAGGCCAGCCGCTCCTCGAGCGTCATGCGCGTGCTGCCGCCCGTGGTGATATTGATGACCGCGTTGGTGGCGCGGGCGATCGCCGGCACGAACTCCTGGAAGATTTCCGGACGTGGCGTCGGGCGGCCGTCGCGGGGATCGCGTGCATGCAGGTGGAGGATGGCCGCTCCGGCCTGTGCCGCCTCGATGGCCTGCGACGCAATGTCCGCGGGTGAAAGGGGCAGGAATTCCGACATCGAAGGGACATGCGCGGAACCCGTCACAGCACAGGAAATAATGACTTTATGGCTAGCGTTGCTCATTGGGAGAATCGTCTCGGTATCAAGCGGTCGCATGGTGCGCCGGCTCTTGTCGAACGGATAATAGTTCGATAGCATGCGCGGCGTAAGGTCATTTCCGGACACTACGAAGGCAAAAAGGGACAACTTGGGGAGACGCCGTGGCGCCGAGATTTCCACTGCATAACGAGCGCATCCATGCGCCATACAAGATCGCGGCGCTGGTCGAGGTGCTTGCCGAACAGGGAATCGCACCGGCAGACAGTCTGAGGGGCACCGGAATCGATGCCGACGAGTTGTCCGGCACGTCGGTCTTGACGTCCGTGCGCCAGTACATTGCCGTGTGCAAGAACGCGCTGAACTTGTCGAGCGATCCGGCCACGCCTTTCGAGGTCGGCTCACGCCTGCATCTGTCGGCCTACGGCATGTACGGGTACGCGTTGATGTCTTGCCTGTCGCTGCGCGACTACTTCAGGCTAGGCGTGAAATACCACCGGCTGGCAACGCCGACGCTGGCGATCGATTGGACCGAATATCCCGACAAAGCGGTCTGGACGTTCCCGGACGCATTCATTGCGAGCGCATCCGCTGAGTTGCGCCAGTTCCTGATCGAGCAGCAGTTTGCGCAGCACGTCACGCATCTGCAGGACGTCGCGGGCCGAAGCTGCCCGCCCGTCAAAGCCTGCTTCCCGTATCCGGCGCCGGCCCATGCCGGGCTCTATCCAAAGTATCTTGGCTGCCCTTGCGCATTCGGGCAGCCGCAATACGAACTCATCTACGACAGCGCCATCCTCGAGCATAAGCCGCAGCTGGCCCACCGGCACTCCGCCGCCCTGATCCAGGAGACATGCGACCGGCTGGTGGGACAAGCCAAGACCTCCGTCGGCGTGTCTGGCGAGGTGTACCAGATCCTGATGCGCGAACCCGGCGTCTTCCCGGGCATGGAAACGGTGGCGGAAACGCTGGGCATGACCAGCCGGACGCTGCGGCGGCACCTGGGAACGGAGGGCACGTCGTTCGGTGCCATTCTGGATGATGTGCGTTTTTCCCTGGCGACGGAGTACCTGAAGACGACCAGGATGAGCACCGATGACATCGCCTTGCTTCTGGGCTTCAGCGACGGCGCCAACTTCCGGCGTGCCCGCAAGCGATGGGCAGAGAAAGAAGCGACGCCACCTCACTAGCGCAGCCCGGGAAGTGGAATGAGTCCAGCGCCCCGGGAAAGCCCGCGCGGGTTTTACACACGATCTCACGCAAGCCAGCCCGAAAGCTGGCTTGCGCATGACGCTACGGAGTCGTCAGGTCGTCGTCAGGCCGTCGTCGTATCGGCGTCAGGCGACGCTGCGGGGAGTCCCGGCACGTTCCGGCGCAGTGCTGACCACGCTCAAGCGATCGGCGTCGTCACGTGCAACCTGAGCGGTTCAGGCTGTGGCGACGAGGTCGATGCGCAATGCTTCGCCACCGGCCGCGATAGCGAGCAGGCGGTCAACGTTCGGGTGCGCACCCGGACGGTTGCGCGCGTCGACCGTGTGCTCGGCAAACACCGCGAGGCCGTGCTCGGCCGCGGTGGCGTCCAGGGCGCCGAAGGCTTGCCGGAGATAGTGGTACACCGCCAGGGAGCCCTGCTTGCCCGGCTTGTTCTCGATACTTGCCACCACGGCGCCCTTGCCGTCGACGAGATCGATACGATCGATACCGTCGATGGCGGGCAGTTGCGCGAGGTTATCCTTGAATACGTTGCTCGGTTGAATCACTTAAAACACTCCGTTGTTTCGGGAAACTGCTAGGTGGCCGTATTTTATCTGATCGGGTGCCGCGCCTGTTGCCTGTGCCGGCTGCTGTCTCGGCGCGCCGTGCAAGTCGCCTGCAACCGTTGCGTTGGCGGTGGTATCCGCCGGGAGATGGCATTGCCATGATTTCGGGCTCCGTGTTTTCGATTGCGGATCAAGCCATGATCGGTGCCAGCGCGGCACCGATCCGGAGCGCTTGCGCAGGCGAGATCATCGCGTTGAGCGTTTCGCCGAAGCGCGGAATCTGCACGCCCGACGCGATGTACTGGAAGCGATACGCGGCAAGAACGGTGTTCGTCACGGCATCCATGTCGGCGCTTGTCATGGGCCGGTTGCAAAGCGCGATGAAGTAGCGCGTGTCTGCGGCTGACTGGGCTTGCAGAATCGCGTCGATGGCGCCCACCAGCGCAATCAGGTCGTCCACGGCTGCATCGCGCGCTTGCGGCGAGAGCGCGATGCTGGCCCGGTAGTGGGCTTGCGTGAACAGTTCGATCAGACAAGTCAGCGCCAGCACCGACCACGTCGATTTGCCCAGTACGAACGACGCGACGTCATCGGGCCGCGGTCCGAACTGGTACCCCGCGGGCATCTGGGCGCCTATCATGGTCTCGATCCGGCGAAACAGCGCCTGGTGCTTCAGCTCCTCGTCGGTGAAGCGCACCAGTGCCTCGAGTGCGCCCTGGTCGCCAAGCCAGTGGTCGCGGCTCACCTCGAGCATCTTGGCGCCGATGAACCGCTCTACCAGGCCGAAGATGTTGGCATACGAGCGGCCCTGGATCTGCGACAGCAGGCGACGCTCGATGCCGCTCAGGAACGGCAGGCGATCGACGAAGGACAGGCCGTCAGGCAGGAATTTCTTCGTGAAGTCGAAATCCCGTTGGCGCAGCACATCGCGATCAATGTCCCACCGGACGCGCCTGGACACTTCCACGCATCTGGCGTAGCGCGCGGAATCGACATAAGGCTGCGAGGGAGGGAGCTGAGCATCGGATGCGGCATGCCGGGTCCTGAGTGCGGCGAGATCGGCATTGGGCAGGGAAGGTGAGGTGGCTGCGGACATGACTGCTCTCCTGGGAGACGGGGTTGGGGCTGGTGTTGCTGTGGTGTTGCAGTGAAAATGCGGCCGGCTGCGTCCAAAGAAGCGCCGCATGGGTTGCGGGATCGCCAGGTTCTTCCGGAGCAGGCGCATACAGGCCGTGCATTGCCCGCCTGTTTGGCGGGAAACGCCGCAACCCTCGGTGCGGCCCTGCTTGAGCCGAATCCTCTTGCGTGTGTTGGCCTTCAGGCACGGGGCTAGTATCCTGACGGCAAGCGCGCCATTGAATAGCCGGGCGTCCGGATTTCTTGTGCGCGACCCCAACATTGCGCAACTGCTGCCATGGATGCTCTCTCCGATGTGCTGCGCGTCATCCAGTTGACGGGGGCAGTTCACCTCGACGGCAGCTTCTCGGCGCCCTGGTGCGTCATCGGGCAGGCCGACTCGGCGCTTTGCTCGGCATACCTGCCAGCCTCCGGGCGGGTCGTCTCGTTCCATCTCGTCACGGAAGGCAGGTGCTGGGCGATGCTGCCAGGCGATCCGGCGAGCGCGCTGCTGGCGGAGGCCGGCGATGTCATCGTGGTGCCGCAGGGCGAGACCCACGTGTTAGGCAGTTCCACCGATCTGTTGCCGGAATTCCTGGCGCCGCTCCTGGCTGAGCATGTCGAGGCAAAGCCCGGCGAAGTCATGACGCTCGTCCACGGCGGCGGCGGCGAGCTCACGCGCATGGTGTGTGGCTTTCTTGCCATGCAGGACAATTCGCGAAATCCCCTGCTTTCCGCGCTGCCCAGGCTGTTCACGGTGAGCATGCGCGGATCCAGCGCGTCGTGGCTCGAATCGTCGCTGCGCTTCGCGACCGAGGAGGCGGCCTCGGCGCAGGCAGGCAGCGCCACGGTGCTGGCCAAGCTTGCGGAGCTGGTGTTCGTCGAAGCGGTTCGTCGTTACGTCGGCACGATGGCCGGCGATCGCAAGGGGTGGCTGGCGGGATTGCGCGATCGCTTCGTCGCGCGAGCACTCGCGCTGATGCACGCGCGACCGGTGCACGACTGGACCGTGGATGCGCTCGCGCGCGAGGTGGGCATCTCGCGTTCGGGGCTGGCGCAGCGCTTTACCGAACTGGTCGGGCTGCCACCGATGCAATACCTGGCACTGTGGCGCCTGCAGCTCGCCGCGCGGCAGCTTCGCCTCACTGATGCGTCGCTGGCATCGATCGCCGAGGCTGTCGGATACGAATCGGAGGCCTCATTCAATCGCGCGTTCAAGCGGGAGTTCGGCGAGCCACCCGCGACATGGCGCAGGAAAGCGGCTGGCGCCCCGACCGGGGACAAAGGAGCCACAGCCGACGCCGCGTCGGACGTAGCCAACCCCGCGTGATTGCCGGCATGGCGGAGGCGGGGACGGCGCCCCGTCCCCGGGGCGTACCGATGCCGTTTCGGCTGTCGTGTATCGTTGAGGGCTTGCTCGCAAACGCGAGGTTTTCACCGGGGGCACAACAAATGCTGACGATCTGGGGCCGGGCGAATTCGGTCAATGTGCAGAAGGTGCTGTGGTGCTGCGACGAACTCGGCTTGTCATTCGAGCGGATCGACGCCGGCATGCAATTCGGCCGCAACCATGAGCCTGAGTACCTTGCAATGAATCCGATGGGGCGTATTCCGACGCTCATCGATGGCGATTTCGTGTTGTGGGAGTCGAATTCGATCCTCCGCTACCTGGCGATGCAGTACGGGAAGGGCACAGCGCTGTACCCGGCGGATCCGAAGCTGCGCGCCAGCGTGGATCGATGGCTCGACTGGTCCCTTTCGACGCTGCAGCCAGCGGAACGGCCAGTCTTCTGGGGCGTTGTGCGAACGCCCGCCGCCGAGCGCGATATGGATCGCCTGAAGGCGGACGCCGCCAACGTGGCCGGCTTGTGGCAGACACTGGACAGGCATTTGCAGGGGCGCGATTATCTCGAGAGCGGCGAGTTCACGCTCGCCGACCTGGTGCTCGGCGCCTATGCGCGCCGCTGGTACGGGCTCGATGCCGAGATCGAACGTCCCGCACTGCCGGATATGGATCGCTGGTACGAGCGCGTCAGTACGCGTGCCGCCTTCGGGCAATATCTCGCCGCGCCGCTTAGCTGAGCCGCACGCAGGTGCGCGCGAATCAACACTTCACCTACTGTTTCCGATGACCATCATCCTGCACACCTGGAACACCCCGAACGGACGCAAGATCAGCGTTGCACTCGAGGAAATGGCGCTTCCGTATGCCGTCAAGACGGTGAACATCACCAAGGGCGAGCAGCACCATCCGGACTTCCTGCGCATCAGCCCGAACAACCGGATCCCGGCCGTCGTCGATCCCGATGGCCCCGACGGGCAGCCGATCAGTGTGTTCGAATCGGGCGCGATCCTGCTTTACCTTGCCGAGAAGACCGGCAAGTTCCTGCCTGCGGCCTTGCGCGACCGGGTTTCGGTGCTGGAATGGCTGATGTGGCAGATGGGCGGCTTCGGGCCCATGCCGGGACA
Organism: Cupriavidus sp. 05N40; assembly: GCF_056397305.1. Taxonomy (NCBI): domain Bacteria; kingdom Pseudomonadati; phylum Pseudomonadota; class Betaproteobacteria; order Burkholderiales; family Burkholderiaceae; genus Cupriavidus; species Cupriavidus sp. 05N40. The sequence goes on along the minus strand of NZ_JBFTND010000014.1, from coordinate 72,418 downwards.
GGTGCATCACTTCCGCACGGTCGAACCGGAGGCTGACCGCCACTATGGGCTCAAGCGCTACTCGGAGGAAACGACCCGGCTTTACGGCGTGCTGGACCGCCGGCTCGCGGAAGTCGAGTTCGTCGCCGGCGAGCTTTCCGTGGCGGATTTCGCGATTCTGGGCTGGGCGTGGCGGCATGAGCGCCACCAGGTATCGCTCGATCGCTATCCGAACGTGCGGCGCTGGTATGACGCCCTGTTCGCGCGGCCGGGCGTGCAACGCGGCTTTGCGGTCAAGCTGGACGACTTGCCGTAGCCTGCAACGCCTCTGATGACGATGCCGCGCCGCTGCCCCCGTGACATGCAGCGGGCAAGGGATGCCCGAAGACGGATCCTCAGATGGCGGCGGCATCGCACGCACGATTCAGTTCGGCCGCGGCCATTCCCGCTACTTCCGAGACCCTCCGGGAGGCGTGCGTCGTCCCATCGTATTGCCACCTTCGCGGGCCTTGGATGGCGCCGGCACCTTACCTTCGGGCGCCTCGTGCAGAGCCCGGCCAGGTGTTGGCACGCGACCCACTGTTGCGCCGCATATTGCGCCGCTTGTTGGCTGCGCCCCATCACTTGCTCCCCGGTTTAGGCTCCTCCGCGCACACCCATTGCCGCTTGGCACATGGCATGGCGCGTGCTCTGTGGAAGGTAGAACGTCGTGCGCGCCGTTCATTCCCCCACGCTTCGAAGGAGCACACCATGAGATTCAAGTTCGGCAGTTTCGTCATTTCCGCGGCCGTCGCCGCCGTCGCTCTCATTGCCGGCGCCGCTCAGGCCTCTGGCCCAAATGACAGCACCTTGTCCGCTGACAAGTACGGCTACAACTTCCGCGTTGGCAAGACTGATGCCTTCACCGACGGTGCTCGTACCGGCAAGTTCGACAGCTTCGGCGAAGGTGCCCGCCAGGTCGATCCGTACACCGATGGCGCACGCACTGTCGCCGGGCTGGACCGCAGCGGCGTATCGTCCGATCCGGCGCGCAGCGTCGATGTCTACCTCGACGGCGCCATGGCCTGAGTGACTGCGTGTCCGGCCGGCTGGCCGGGGCTGACACGCAAGGGTCTCGCCCAAGTCCACAGGTATGGACTTGGGCAAGACCCTCTTTCCCATTGGCGCAGCCGCGCGTGGGCTCATCGGGGCCGTCCCGGCCGACGACGCACTCCCTGTCCGGCATTGCGTACTTCGGCAGCGTTCGCCTGAACTCCGACTATCAGTCGAGCGCGGAACGCGCGGTGGCCGCGGCGGCCGGGTTCGCGCTGCGGCGGGCCAGCCGAACCGTCATGCTCCGCGAAGCCTCAGGCTGGCGCGGCGCAGGCCCGGCAGCGGCCGACCAGCGCGCTCCTGACATGGGCAGGGCGCAGTCCCGCCGATGCCAGCCGGGCTTCCTGCATGGCAAGCAGCGCGGCGTCGAAGACCTCGTCGATCTGGCCGCAGCCGCTGCAGAACAGATGCTCGTGCGCGGGGCGGTCCGCGAGTTCGTAGAAGTGGGTCAGCTTGTGGTCGCCCGAAGGAACGGTGACGCGGAAGATCAGTCCGCTCTCGGTCAGCTCGTATAGTCCGGCCCGGAACGTGGAAAGCGCGGTCCGGTAAGGGGACGACACCATGGCGCGGCACAATTGCTCGGCGGTCGTGTGCCTGGCGGCGCTTTCCCGGAGAACCAGCAAGACGGCCATTCGCCCCAGGGTCACAGGCAAGCCGCTGTCCGCGATCGCCTGCGCGGCCAGGCGGCCGCTCTCGCCCCAGGCGGCGCCGGGCAAGGAGTCTCTGGCACGCCGGCTGGCGGCCAAAGCATGAAGGGAGGCGAAGCGCCGGACGACTCTGGGTGGCATCGGTAGGCTTGGCCGCACGCCTGTGGGGCGGTGCGGCCGGGGCTGGGAGGAAGCGGGCGGTAGCGTGCGCAAGGCCGCAGCCACGGCCGCTAGTGCGGCGGCGATGCCTGCCAGGTGGCGGGTGCCGTCGTCCGCGGGCCGGCGGGAATCGTCAGGGTTGCCGTGGCGCGATGCCGCACGGCGGCGTAAGCGGTGCCGTCGAACGTGCCCGGAGTGCGCTCCAGGTGGATGACGTGCAGGATGTATTGTCCGCGCCAGGGGAACGCGAAGCGCACCAGGCCGTCCTTGCCGGTGGTCGCCTCGCGCGTCCAGGCGTTGGACGCGATGACGCGCACGTCGGCCGCGGCGAGCGGCGTGCCGCGGAAGACGACGCGATATTCGCCCGCGCTGCCCGTGGGCAGGATATCCAGCGGCATCGACGTGGCCACCTCGGCTGCCGCTGTCGACTCGCCGATCAGCCGGGCATAGAACATGGGTTTGACCACGCCGAGCCCCGCGTGGGTCCAGTCCTTGACGGCATAGGCGCCTTCGCTCGCCAGCACGGCAATGCCACGGGGCTGCGAGGCGAAACGGAAGCCGCCGGCTTCGCGGCTGGCGGTGAGCGCTGCGGTCTGCCCGTCCCGGCCGAGCGCGCGGATTTCCGGGCCCGGCATTTCATCGAGGCGCCCGGGAGAGCGTTCGCGCAGCATCTCCTCGTACTCGCCGAAGTAGAGGTGGGCGCTGACCTTGTCCTGTTCCAGCCAGAGATAGTGAGCCCGGGCGGGCGCGACGAAGGCGGCGCAGGTGAGCGCAAGTGCGATGCTGGCGAGAAATGCGTGCTGTTTCATGGGTTCCTCACTGGAAGCGGTAGCGGGCGGTCAGCATTGCGCTGCGCTTGTCGCCGGGCAGCGCGCCCGAGAAGGTCGGCGAGACGTAGTAGGCCTTGTCGGTCAGGTTGCGCAGGTTCAGGCTCACGTCCCAGGTCTTGCGGCGGTAGTAGACCGCCGCATCGAGCACCACGTACGACGGGACGCGATACAGGTTCAGGCTGTCCGCGTAGCTGTCGCCCTTGTACGTCAGGCCCAGGCCGACGCCAAAGCCATGCAGGGCCTGCTGCTGGAAGTCATAGGTGGTCCACAGCCGGCCGCCGGTGCGGGAGACCCCGGCCGGGCGGGTGCCGGCGATGCTGCGGTTGGTGACGCCCATCGCGGCGTTGGATGCCAGCGCGTTGGACTTGACCTCGACGTCCTGCAGCACGAAATTCGCCAGCACCGTCCAGCCGGCGAGCGGGCGGGCAGTCAGCTCCAGTTCCATGCCGCGCGAGCGGTCCCGGCCATCCGGCGTCGGGCTCAATGCGCCCGGCAGCGTGATGTAGTAGTCCTTGCGCTCGGTCTCGAACAGCGCCAGGTTGGTCTGCAGGCGGCCGTCGAGGAAGTCGGCCTTGACCCCGACCTCTTTTTGCAGCGCGCTTTCCGGCTGGGTGCTCAAGGCCGCGGGCTCGGTCGAGACGTTGATGAACTTGCTGGTCGACACGCCGGCATAGAGCGACACCGATTGCAGCGGCTGCCATACCGCGCCGAGCGAGCCCGACGTGAGGTTCTGCGTGTCGCCGATGCTGCGAAAGACGCCGCCCTGCGTGCCCACGTCGCTGAACTTGACGCGGTCCGTGCGCACCGCCGCCCGCACCTTGAATTGCTCGCCGAACGCCAGCTGATCCTGCAGGTAGACGCCGAAGTCCTCCTGCTTCAGGACCCGGTTGAAGCCCTGGGAGACGACCGGGGCCAGGCCATTGAGCGTGGTTTCAGGCACGACTGGCGCATTGATGTTGGCGATGTTGGGCAGGTTGTAGCCGTTGCGCACCGTGTTGATATGCGTGTCGGAATACTCCATGCCGAACAGGACGGTGTGGTCGACCGGGCCGGTACGCGTCTTCCAGACCAGTTCGTTCTGCGCGAGGATGAAGTGCCCGTCGTCCGTCTGCGTGCGCGCGGCGCGTCCCGTCATCTGGTTGAGTGCGTTGCCGCCGTTGCCGCCGGCATTGCGCGTCATGTCCAGGCCGCGCTCGTCATAGATGAAGGCGGTGCGCATGGTGAGCGCGGGATCGATGCGCCAGTCATGGCTCAGCGTCACCCGGTCGATGGTCTGGCGGGTGTCGTTGAACGGGCTGTAGTAGCGCGCGTCGCGCGGTGCGGAGGCGATCTTGCCCTGGTTGTTGAAGACGATGCCGTAGTTGTCCGGGACGATGCGGATGTCGCGGTGATCGTAGTCGAGTGTCAGCGTCTTGTTGGTGTCGTACGCCCAGGCAAAGGAGGGCGAGACTTCCTTGATATCGCGCGACAGCCCGCGATAGCCGTCGCTCTTCTCGTAGTCGGCGATCAGGCGCGTGGATAGCTGCGAGCTTACCGGCCCGCCCACATCCACATACGTGCCCCAGGTGCCGAAACTGCCGCCGAAAGCGCCGATCTCGGCCCCGAACTTGCTGAGCGGGGCCTTGGTCACCACGTTCACCGTGCCGCCCGGCTGGCCCGAGCCATACAGCGCAGACCCCGGCCCCTTCAGTACCTCGATGCGCTCGACGTCATACATGGTGCGGTAGTAGCCGTTCTGGCTGGGGCCGTCCAGGTAGCCGTCGCGCAGGAAGCGCGTGCCCAGCCCGCGGATGGTGTAGTTGTTGGCAAAGCCATAGCCGCCGGCCAGCTGGGGTTGCACGCCTGCCGAATTCTGCAGCGCGTAGTTCATGTCGACCGCACCCTGCTCGCGCAGCACGCTATCGGGGATCACCGTGATCGCGGCCGGAATGTCGCGCAGCGGGGTTTCCGTCTTGGTGCCGGTCGTCACCGTGTCCCGCAAGCTGCCGGCCGGGACCTGTCCGGCCGAGGCGGTGACCTCGGGCAAGGTATGTTCCGGCTGCGCGGCCTGTGCGCGCGCCGTAGCGGGCAGGCCGGCGATCAGGGCATAGGCGATGGCGGCAAGCGCGTGGGGGCGGGGCGCGAGGCGGGGTGGGAATGCACGTGTCATGAAGGCTGGAACTCGAGGAGGTGGCGCAGCAGGCCGGTCAGTCGTCGTCGCCCGACCGGCCTTGCGGCCCTCGGAGCGGAGTCAGCGAAGGCTAATGCGAATCATTCTCGAGTTCAATTCAAAAACGGCGGAGCGAGGCGGATGTCCCCCCTGTACGGGGCATTTGCCTTGTAAGCACTGGCTTTGCGGCCGCTGTGCGCGCGCGGACGGGGCAAATGTCCCGGAGAAAATATGCCTCATGATCATCTTTTTATTGTGGGAGCCGGACCGCAAAAAACCGGTCTTTTCCTAAGAACAAGAATCAGTTACATTTGACTCCCCGTCAGGGCCGGCACGCTGCAGCCGGATTGCGCCGATGGTCTTGCTGCCCGGAATTCGCCACATGTCACCCAAGCTTTTGCTCCTGCTCGCCATCTTCCCTGCCTACCAGGCATGGGATCTCAGTCAGATACACCTCAGCAGCGGCGTGAACTACCACCTCCTGACCGAGGCGGTCGCGACCATCGTTTTCGTGTGGATCCTGGTTGTGTTCGTGCGGGAGCGGCAGCGCGTCGCGCGCGACTTTGCGGAATTGCGCAATGCGGCGCAGGCGAGCGAGCGCGCCATGATCGAGCGCGATACCGCTGCCAAGCAGAGCACGCGGCATTTTCTTGTGCAGATGCAGGAGCAGTTCGACGCGTGGAACCTTACGCCGGCCGAAAAGGACGTGGCCCTGCTGTTGGTCAAGGGCCTGTCGCTAGAGGAAATCGCGGGCCTGCGCGAGAGCCGCGCCAAGACCGTGCGCCAGCACGCTGCCAACGTTTATGCCAAGGCGCAGCTCGAAGGGCGCCACCAGCTTGCGGCCTATTTCCTGGAGGACCTGATGGCTCCCGGCGTCGCCGGCTGAGCGGGCCGGCGCCGGGGCGAGCCGATCTCCGCAGCATTGCCGGGGCGGCGTGCCAGGCAAAAAAAATGGCCGCGCGGGGCGGCCTAGGTCGTACGGGTCAAGATACGAGAGAGCCCAGTATCGCGTTTGTTCCGGGTGCGTGCTATCCGTCAAATGGCGGATGGTGCGCCCCGGAGGGCGCCGTCAGGGCCGGATGAGGGAAACGTCAGGCCGAAGATGCCTTTGTGTCTTTGCTGAAGGGCTCGGCATTGCGCGGGAGCCGATGCGTCCCGTTGCCGTCCTCGAGCAGCAGCTCGACGCCCTTGCGCACAGCGAGGCTGGTCGCCACGACTATCGCGTCTTCCTGGCGTTCGAATTCCAGAATCCCGTTGCGGGTTCCGGACAGTTTGACGATCCAGCCGGCGCGCGAGGCGCAAACAATCAAATCGCGGCGCATCTCGATAATCCTCCGAGGTGTCTTGACTAACCTGATAGCGCAATCCTGATGCGTGCCTAGTCGACCAGCGGTGATTCCTGTGCACGCGAATTCTAATTCAATTGGCGTTGGACAGTTGCCTAAATACTGCCGGCTGGAAATGCTGCGTCGCGCAACAAGAAGAAAGAAATGCGGACTGCGCAAGCAAAGCCAGCGGCGTTCGCAAGTCCCCGCGCATGACCCGCAAGGGGTGCCCGCGATAGTCCGGGATCATCCCCCCGATACGTGACGTTGGCCATGTCCCCGGCAGCGATCGTGCCGCCTTGCCCGTGCTTCCCCTTCGTCGCGCCGGGACAGCATGCGTGCTGGCCAGCCTGTAACGGATGACGCCGGGCTTCGTGGACAATCTGCAGAACTTGATCATGTTGTGATGTACCGGAAATGAAGGCGCTGGGGGAGGCAGAAGATGCCGGACAAAAAAATTGGAAAGTCCGCAATCCATGCGGGTTTTTTTGCGATATACTTCGGCTCCCCCGAAGCAGGGCTTGATCCACCGAGGCCTGCGGACTGTTAATCCACAGGTCCCTGGTTCGAGTTCAGGTCGGGATGCCAATACGCGGGAGTAGCTCAGTTGGTAGAGCGCAACCTTGCCAAGGTTGAGGTCGCGAGTTCGAGACTCGTCTCCCGCTCCATTGCTAAATGCATTAGAGCAATTGCCCATGTGGCTCAGTGGTAGAGCACTCCCTTGGTAAGGGAGAGGTCGGCAGTTCGATCCTGCCCATGGGCACCACTTTCCTGCGCCGACGTTCGCGGCGCGCGCACCAGCTTGCAGGCTGATCTCCTGTCCCGGTTCAAAGGGACAATGCCATCCCGCACCTTTGCCGAGTTCGCCATTCGTTGGCGCGTCCAGGCCGTGGCGACATGGCAGGGATCAGGCCCTTCAATCTCCATATACGTGAAGCCTGGCATCCTGCCCGCCGCTGCATCCTCGTGCCGCTGCCGCCAAGGCGTGTTCGCCGTCGGCATCGGGATCGGCATGGCTGGCGTTGTCGATGACGGTGCTGAGCTTGTCTGCGTCGATATTGTTGGTGAGCGCGACCGTCTCGCCGGCGAGGAACGCGGCTGTCAGTGCCGCGGTGATGGCGAAGACGGTATAGAGGGATCTGGCGTTCATGGCTTGTTCCTTGTGAGTGGCCCACCGCGCCCAGCGCGCGAAGCGCGTGGCTGGCGCCCGGCCTTCGATTCACTATGCACAGGCCATGCCATCCTTCCAGGGCGTATCGGGTGCGCGGGCCGGCCCAAATCGCGCAACGGATGACGGGTTCCGCCCAACAGCGGGACCAATGCGTTGGCCTGGATCCAACGATCTCCGGCCGACTTGTGCGAGGATTCTGTTCTCGCGGCCGGTTGCGCTGGCGGCTGGGCGCCGGCACCGTTCGAACGCATTGCTTACGTTACCTTGGGAAATTAGATGAGATCGTCCGTCAAGCTTTTCGCGCTATGTTCCTTCGCAGCCATGCTGCTCTCGCCGGCGCTTGCGCAGACCGACGGGAAGCCGCTGCGGATCATCGTGCCCTTCGCTACGGGCGGGTCGCAGGACGTGATTGCCCGCTATCTCGGCGAAAAGCTCGGGAGCCGCCTGGGCGTGCCGGTCATCGTGGAAAACAAGGTCGGGGCTGGCGGCATGCTGGCCGCCGACTACGTGGCCAAGGGCCCGGCGGACGGAACCACGGTGTTGCTGGCCACGGGCGGCGCGATTTCCATCGCACCGTCGCTGAACCCCAGGCTGCCTTACTCGCCGCAGAAAGACCTCGCGCCCGTGGCGCTGATCGCGGATACGCCGATGACCGTCGCCGTGCGTGCCAACAGCGCCTACAAGACGCTGGGCGACGTGCTGAAGGACGCCAGGGCGCATCCCGGTGTGGTCAGCTTCGCCTCCACCGGCAACGGCACGGTGTCTCATCTCAGTGGCGAACTGCTGGCGCAGGCGGCGAACGTCCGCCTGCTGCACGTGCCCTATCGCGGCGCCGGTCCGGCGCTGACCGACCTGCTGGGCGGGCAGGTGCAATTGCTGATGACCAGTGCGGCCTCGATCGAGCCGATGGTCGAGAGCGGCAAGGCCCGCCTGCTCGGCACGTTCTCCCGGACATCGCTGCCGGGGCTGGCGAACCTGCCTACCGTCAGCGATGTCACCGGCCTGCAGGGGCTCGAGGCGCCCGTATGGGTGGGCGTGATGGCCCCGGCCAGGACGCCGGCGGCCCGCATCGAGAAACTGTCGAGCGAACTGGTGGCGCTGTGCAAGCTGCCCGAGACGCGCACCCACTTCGCGCAACTGGGCGCGGTACCTACCTGCGGCGATCCGGGGGCGTTGCAGAAAGTCGTGACGGATGACACCCGGCGCTGGGCAGAGGTCGTCAAGCGCGGGGGGATCAAGCCGGACTGACGAAGGCGGCTGGCAGGCGGGCGCCGCCGGCCCCGCTGCGATGCGGGGCGCCGCGCAAGGCGGCGCGAGCAGCGATTTACCTCGGTGAAGAACAGGCCGACCCCGATCCTGCCCGGCATCCCGCATCGCAGACCACCGCCCCCGAGCTGTCAAGGCTCGCGCCGCCGCCCACGGCCGTGGAGCACTGCACATTGCCCTTCATGTCGAGTGCGCACCGGCCCGCGCCGCAGCGGGCATCGCCTTCCCGGTCCAGCGCGATGCCGCCGCCGTCTTTCGCACAGCGCACCTCGCCGGAGCGGGTCATCATGCAGGCGGAGTTGCTCGGGCAGTTGACGGTGCCGCGGTAGTCCGGCGCGCAGGTTGCCGCGAGCGCTGCCTGTGCGGCAAGGGCCAGCGCCAGGCCGAGTAATTGGTTCTTGAGTTGCAGGACTGCCATTCTTCTTGTTCCCCCTTATTTTTTTGCTTTCTTAGGGCGCGTGATTGCGCGCCCGGCGGTGATTGTACTCATGTCGGCCGGGCGGGAATTTTCGATCGGATGGGGCAATGCCGGATTGCCCCACGGGACTGGCGCGTATCGTGCTGCCCGGAGAGCGCGGCAGCAAGCACGCCAGTGCCGCGTCATGGCTGCAGCGGCGGATGGTAGGCCAGGGTGGGGGCCAGCAACCACAGCAGCAGCAATACCAGCGGCGCATGCGTCAGCAGTTGCGCAAAGGTGAATCCGACCAGGTCGCGGGCCTTCAGTCCCAATATGCCCAGCAGCGGCAGCATCCAGAACGGATTGATCAGGTTTGGCAGGGCCTCGGCCGCGTTGTAGATCTGCACCGCCCAGCCGAGGTGCACATGGAGGTCGTTTGCGGCCTGCATGACGTAGGGCGCTTCGATGATCCACTTGCCGCCGCCGGAGGGCATGAGAAAGCCGAGCACCGCGGAATACGCTCCGATCAGCAGGGGAAAGCTGTCGGTCGACGCGACGCTGACGAACAGCGTCGAGAGGTGGTGCGTCAATGACTCTCCGCCTGCCCCCTTTGCCATCGTGAGCATGCCGGCGATGGCGCCATACAGCGGAAACTGGATCAGTACGCCGGCGGTCGTCGGCACGGCCTTGGTGACTGCGCCGAGAAAGCTCCTGGGGCGCCAGTGCAGGAGCATGCCAAGCAAGAGAAAGATGAGATTATAGGTATTGAGCCCGGAGATGGCGATCAGCCAGTGCTTGCCTGCGAACTCGGTCCAGACCCAGCCGAGCCCGAGCGCCACGATGCCCAGGGTAAGCAAGGGGCTGTATTCGAGCCATTCGCCCGGCCGGGTGCGTGGCGCCATGGTGTAGTCGACCGGCTCGATCTGCACGCCGAGATCCGCTGCGGTCCTGGCCCGTGCCGGCGAAGGCGCGGTCCAGTAGGCGATCAGCGTGGACACGGCTACCAGTGCGCACGTGATGACCAGGCTCTGCCACAGGAAGAGGGTCTCGCTGAACGGGATCACGCCGGTGATGGGCAGCAGGCTCGCCGGGATGCTGGCGGGGTTGGCCTGCAACTGCGCCGCGGACGAGCTGAGGCCCATGGCCCAGGTCGCGCCGAGGCCCAGGTAGGCCGCCGCGCCGGCGGCGCGATAGTCCATCCGCAACGATTCGCGCCGCGCCAGGGCCTTGGCCAGCAGGCCTGCGAAGACCAGGCTGATCGCCCAGTGCAGCAGCGAGGCCAGCACGCTGACCAGGGCGACATAGGCCACCGCTGTCCTGCCGTTCCTTGGCACCTGCGCGGCGAGGGCGACCAGCCTGGCCATGGGCGGGGATGAGGCAATGACGTAGCCGGTAATCGCGACCATGGTCATCTGCATGGTGAACGGGATCAGGCTCCAGAACCCATTGCCGAACGCCACCGAGACCGCGCGGGGCGACGCGCCGATCGCCAGCGCCCCGAGCGCCACCGCCAGCACGGTCAGCGCCACGAAGACGTAGGCATCGGGATACCACTTTTCGCACCACGCGGTGACGCGCAGCGCCAGACGCTCCAGCAGCGGTGCCTGGTATGCATGGTTGTCGATCTGCTGGCTGCCGGAGCCGGCGATGCACTGCTTTTCTTGAACTGACATGATCCTGCCTCTCACGTTGCACAGTCTTCCCCGGGAGGCGAAGCGGCTGGCGTGCCAGCACGCTTGCCTGCCGGTGCGGAAATCACAGGGCTACAGCGCCCCGGCCAGGCGCGGGCTGCGCGGTACCTGGCTTGCCATGCCAAGTGTCTGTTCGAGCAGCGCGGCGGCCGACAGCAGGTCGAAGTCGCCGCGCGGCCGTCCCAGCAACTGCAGGCCGACCGGACGGCCGTCGGAAGTCAGCCCGATCGGAACCGAGATCGCGGGGCAGCCGGTCAGCGTCAGCACGAAGGTGAGATACATCCAGTCGATATACGAGCCCAGCGGCTCGCCATTGATCTGCGTCGGATAGCGCTGCGCGACGGGGTACGGGGGCACGGCCACCGTCGGGCAGATCAACAGGTCGTGATGCGCGAAGAAGGCGCCAACGCGCATGAACAGCTCGCCGCGCAAGCGTTCTGCGCGCGCCACATCCTCGCCGCTCTGCTTGCGGCCTTTCTCGATGTTCCAGACGATCTCCTCGCAGATGTGTTCGCGGTGTGCTTCGAGCAGGGGGCCCCTGACGGCGGCAACCAGGTTGGCGCGCAAGGTCTGGAAGGCCTCGAAGCCGCCGGCAAGGTCTGGCTGGCCATCGTCCACGACGGTGCCGAAATCCGCGAAGCGCAGGGCCGCTGCCCGGCACAGCGCCGCGACCTCGGCATCCACCTTGCCAATGCCGAGGTCCGCGCTGTAGCCGACCCGGACCGGCGCGACAGGACGGCGGACCGCATGCGAGAAAGGGACTTGCGGGCGTGGTAGCGAGAGCGGATCGCGCGCATCGAATCCCGCCTGCGCGTCGAGCATCAGGGCGACATCCGCGACGCAGCGTCCCATCGGCCCCTCCACCCAGAGCGGGTCGAAGGGGACCACCGACGACTTGGCCAGCGCAATGGCGCCATGCCGCTGCAGGTTCGCGATGGTCAGGTCCGAGCGCGCGGCGATGCGATTCGCGTAGATGGGCGACCCGTAAGTGGTGGGGCAGCCGCCCAGGTCGTTATAGTCCTTGACCGCGATCGGCAGGCCGGCCAGCCAGCCAGGATCGCCCGCGACGTCGTCGGCGGGCCTGGTGAAGTCCTTCGCAACCTTGCGGGCTGCCTCGAAGCAGCGAATCGGCAAAGCGTTGATCACCGGATCGACCGCCTCGATGCGCGCGATCGCGGCGTCCACCAGATCCAGGGGCGCGATTTCCCCTTGCCTGAGCAGCCTGACGGCTTCGCTCGCGCTCAGGCGGCACAATGCCGGCATATTTTCGTCGGGGCCATTGCCGGTGGCAGGGTTCGTATCCATGAGGTCTCCTTCTGGTTTGTGTTCGGCCTTCGGCGCTCCTCGCACCCTGGGTTGCTCCCGGGTTGTGGCGCCTGGCGTGTTCCAGAATAATGTTCGTGTCCGCACACCGGAAATCACATATCGCGATGAAGCTCATAAGCCAGGCTTTTGCGGCTTTCCCGTGCCGCGAAGGTGAAATCCCGCTCCCGGCGCGATGCGCCATCGGCCCCGGCGCAGGGGCGCCACTCATCAGGTTTCGCCATGGATATCCGTCAACTCAGGACCTTCGTCACGGTCGCGCGCCTGGCCAGCGTCACGAGGGCCGCCGAGGCGCTGCACATCACGCAGCCCGCCGTCAGCGGCCAGCTCAGGCAGCTTGAAGAGGATCTCGGGGTTCGCCTGCTGTCGCGTTCCACATCATCGGTCACGCTGACGCAGAGCGGGCAGGAACTCCTGGGCCGCGCAGAGAGCGCGATCGAAGCGTTTGGCAACTTCGTGAACGCCGCGAAGGGTTTGCGTGGCCAGATCGAGGGCCATCTGCGTGTCGGCGTGGTGATGCTGGATCCTGCGATGCTGCGCATCGGACCCTTCATGCAGCATATGGTCACGCAGTATCCCGGGCTGAAGATCGACCTGCAGGTCGGACGCACGCCATGGCTGCGGGCGGCGCTGCAGAGTTCCGAGATCGATGCGGCCATCCTGGTCGCCAGGACAACGCCGAGGGGCGCGCGTGCGCTGCTCCTGAAGTCGCTGAGCTTTTGCCTGGTGGCGCCGCCATCGTGGGGCGCGCGCCTTGGCGGTGCCGATGCGCAAGAACTGGCCCGCTTGCCCTGGCTTCGCATGACGCCGGACAGTGCGCACCAGGAGATGATGGCGGAGATCTGCGCGCAGGCGGGCATTCATCCGGCCGGCACTGTCGAGGCCGATCACGAAGCGCTGATCGGCGCGCTGGTGGCCGCCGGCGTGGGAATCGGCCTGCTGCGCGATGAGCTGGCGCAACGGGCCGAGGCCGCGGGCGAAGCGATCCGGCTGAGCGGCTACGAGCGCGATACCCGTCTGTGCCTGCTGTACCAGGAAGCGCGCGAGCAGGACCCGGCAATCATCGCCATGCGGGACGCGCTACGCGACGTGTGGGCGCTCGATGCCTAGCTGCGCGGGATGCATCGCGGCGCTGGCCGCCGGCAACGGCGGGCGGATGTGGCAGGGTGCGGCAGGGTGCGGGACTTGCGTCGGCAGTGTGGCAGCCTAGAGCGTAGCGCGAGCAAGTTGCTGGCGTGCGCAGAGCACGCCGTGAATCTGCGCGACAACGGCCGCGCCCTCGCCGAGCTCGATTCGATCGGCTCGAGAGTGGCGAAAGCGCGGCATCCGGCTAGATGGCGCCGATTTTCTGCGCGCTGGCTCCGAACCGACGTTGGTCGCGTCGCCCAACAACGTACCGCGTGAGAGTGCGGCCTCGGCATCGTTCATTGACCTACCCCTTGCGCTACGGTCTCTGCCAAGCAGGGCGGGCAGAGACGAGAGGCAACTCGCCAGTGTTTCGCGCCGGACATCCATGGTGCCCATGGCATCGCGTTCCGGCCTCTTTGAATTTACCGACCGTGCAGCCTAAAGTGTTGAGAGTTCGCTCTGCCGCGCGCGGCACGCTGCATGGCCGGCAAGGCCAACGGTCGGAGGCCTCCCGCCACGTCTTCCGATCGTCCTCCTCCAGGAGCCGCAAGATGTCCGATCCCCAGATCGAAGCTGTCCGCAACCTACTGGCAAGCCAGCCCCGTCCGGGCGAGCTTTCCGAACGGCGCAAGCGTCTGGACTCGTTGCTCGGCCGCTATCCCGTGGCGCCGGACGTGCAGGTCGAGGCCGCCAATGTCGACGGCGTTCCCGCCGAATGGACCATGACACCCGCGGCCGATCCGGCGCGGGTCCTGGTGTTTCTCCATGGGGGGGCGTATATCTCGGGCTCTCTTCTCAGCCACCGGCACATGGTCGCGCAGATTGGGCGAGAGGCACGGACCCGCACCTTGGCTCTGGACTACAGGCTTGCGCCCGAGCACCCGTTTCCCGCTGCCCTGGAGGATGCGATCGCCGGGTATCGATTTCTGCTGTCGCAGGGCTATGAACCCGCGAACATTGCACTGGCCGGGGAAAGCGCAGGCGGCGGACTGGCGTTGGCGACGCTCGTCTCGTTGCGAGACCTGGGCATTCCCCTTCCTGCCTGCACGTGGTTGAGTTCGCCATGGACCGATCTGGAAATGACCGGCGAGTCCATGGTGACCAAGGCAGCCGTGGATCCCCTGATCCAGAAGCCATACCTGCTCGAAGCGGCGGCGGCCTATTTGAACGGCGCCAGTCCGCGCATGCCGCTTGTCTCGCCGGTTCATGCCGATCTCACCGGGCTTCCTCCGATGCTGATTCAGGTCGGCACGGCAGAAACGCTGCTCGACGATTCGATCCGTCTCGCCCAGCGGGCGGGCGAGGCGAACTTGCGAGCCAGGCTGGAACTCTGGCCTGACATGATTCATGCGTGGAGCCTGTTCTATCAACAGGTCGATGCTGGCCGCCGATCGCTCGCCTCGATGGGCGCCTTCGTTCGTGCGGTGCTTGACGAGATGCCAGGGCCGTCCTGACGGGAAAAAAAGTATCAGGCGCCGGCCCGGAGCGAGCGGGCAAGGATCGCCCGGCCGTTGCGGCCAGGGCGACGACCTTCCTCGTGTCAGCGGTGGCTTCCAGCAACGCCGCCACGCAAACGCTTGCTCCTGGCCCGCCCGGCGCGGGAGCGGGCTGGCAAGAGAGGCCAAACGATGCCCAGGCAGAACCCAGCGCTTCACCGTAGCCAGAAGACCCCCATGACACCGGGGCGCCGGCGGCTTCTCGTCATTGGCGCGATACTGCTGCTGGCCGCGCTGGCCTGGGGGCTGGCGACAGTGCTCAAGCCCGCCATCCAGCGCACGATCGTCATCACGACCGGGGCGGACAAGGGCATCTACCGCGGCTTCGCCGATCGCTATGCCCCCATCCTCAAGCGCGACGGCATCAAGCTCGATATCCGCAGTTCGTCCGGCTCGGTCGAGAATTACGCGCGGCTGAAGAATCCGGGCAGCGAATACGAAGTGGGCTTTATCCAGTCGGGCACCGCCAGTCCGGAGGAAACCGACCGCCTGCAGACCATCGCTGCCATCTCGTATGAACCGATCTGGGTGTTTTACCGTGGCGGCATCACCGTCGACCGGCTGGCACAATTGCGCGGCAAAAGGGTCGCCATCGGCGTGCCGGGCAGCGGCTTGCTCAACGTCGCCCGGGTCTTGCTCGCGCATAGTGGCGTCACCGACGGCAATACCAGGTTGCTGGAAATGGATGCAGCCAAGGCATATCAAGGCCTCGAGGAGGGTGGCCTGGATGCGGCGTTCTTTATCGGCAGGCCGGATGCCGAGATGCAGCAGACGCTGCTCAACAGTGACCTGAAGCTGATGAGCTTTGCCCAGGCCGATGCCCTGGTGCAGAAATTCCCGTCTCTCTCCAAGATTGTCTTCCCGCGCGCCTCGACCAGCATCGTCAACGATCTCCCGCAGGCTGACGTCACGCTGCTGGCGGCCACGGCCCTGCTCGTGTCCAAGGACACGCTGCATCCGGCCCTGGTCTACCTGCTGCTGGAAGCGGCCAGGACCGTCCACGGCGGCGAGGACTACTTCACGCCGCTAGGCACGTTTCCCAACCTGAACAGCGATGAATTTCCCGTCTCGGACGAAAGCACCCGCTACTTCAGATCGGGTCGTCCTTTCCTGCAGCGCTACCTTCCATTCTGGCTTGCCAGCTTTATCGAACGGCGCCTGCTGATCCTGCTTCCCTTCATGGCCTTGCTGCTGGGCCTGCTGCAGGCATTGCCGCGCATGGCGGAGGCGCGGATCAAGAACCGGCTCGTGGTCTGGTATCGCGAAATCAAGGCGCTGGAAGATGAAATATGGAAAAACGGGCAGCCGACCCCGGACCAGATTGCGCAATGGCGCGATGAAATCGAGAACATCGATGCGCATGCCAGCCAGATCCGGATTCCGCATCGCTACTTCCAGGATGTCTACGCGCTCAAGCAGGCGATTGGCGTCGTAAGGGGCCGGATTGACCAGGCCGCCGGGAAGGTGAGGGAATAGCCCGGCGCGGAGATCCGCTTCGGCAGGCCGCGTTGCGGCACGACAGGGCGTTGCCGGCGAGATCGCCCTCAGCCTTTCTGTCCGAGCCGCTCCACCACGCGCCGTACCGTGGTGGCAAAAAACCGCACGGGTACCGCGCGCGCTGCGCCACGCTTCCAGAGCAGGCCTGGCGTGCGCTGCGGCGTGGGGCTTTCTAGCGCGATGAAGCGCAGGCCTTCGCCATCGGACTCCGCGCTTGCGCCGATCACGGCCGCGATATCGGTCTGGCGCACCAACTCCAGCATTGGCGCGATCGAATTGAGCTCGGCGATGACCTGGGGTTCCGCCGCAGCCGCCCGGAAGCACTCGTCGAGCAACTGGCGGGTGGCAAAGTAGGAGGGCAGCAGCACCATGCGCATGCCGTGCAGCTCCACCATGCGCGCACGCTTTCGGCCGGCCATGGGGTGGCGGTCGCTCACGACCAGCTTCATTTCCTCGTTGTACAGCGGCTCGAAGAACAGCGCATCGGCCTGCGCCGGCCGGTATGACACGCCCAGGTCGAGCTTGCCCTCAGCGAGGCGCTCGGTGATATCGGCCGCGCTCAGCTCTTCCACGATCACGCGCACCGAAGGGTAGCGGCCCAGGAACAACGACACGCACTGCGGGATCAGCCGGATATTGAAGCTATGCGTCGCGCCGACCCGGACCTCGCCCACCAGCGGCTCCTTTTCGTCGCGCACGGCATGGATGGCGCGGTCCACCTGCCGCAGCGCCGGGCCGATATGGAGCAGCAGGGTCTCGCCGGCCTCCGTCATGGAAACGCGCTTGCCGACGCGGTCGAACAGGGGCTGGCCGATCTCTTCCTCCAGTTGCCGGATCTGGTGCGACAGTGTTGATTGCGTCACATGCACGCGCTCTGCCGCGCGCGTGAAATTCAAGGTTTCGGCCAGCGCTTCGAAGTAGCGCAGATGTCGGAGTTCCATGGGGTGCTGCCAGCAGGGTTCGGGGATCCCGCTATCTTACATAGATGCCATCGATGGTTTTGAGTGAAATTAATCATTTCCATCTGTGATGGCGGTGCCCATAGACTAGCCAGACCAGCCCTATACCAACGGAGACCCCACCACCATGAAGATCGGCAAGGAAACCATCCCGCAGACCGCCATCAGCACGTCCAGCACGGAAACCATCGTGGTCCGCGGCGCGGACCTGTGCCAGGACCTGATCGGCAAGCTCAGCTTTACCGAGTACTTCTACTTCCTGGTCACGGGCAAGCGGCCCGACGCCGCCGCGGTCAAGGTGGTGGACGCGACGCTGGTCGCCATTGCAGAGCACGGGCTGGTGCCGAGCGTGCAGGCCAGCCGCATGACGCTGGCCGCGGCGCCCGATGCGCTGCAGGGCGCGGTGGCGGCCGGCATCCTCGGCTGCGGCTCGGTCATCCTGGGCGCGTCAGAGACCGCCGGCGTGCTGTTTACGGAAGTGCGCGAGCGCATGGCGGGCGGCGAGACCATCGAGCAGGCGGCCAAGGCCGTTGTCCACGCCTGGCGCGAGGCGCGCCGCGCCATCCCCGGCTATGGCCACCCGCTGCACAAGGCGCGCGATCCGCGCGTGGCCGCGCTGATCAACGTGGCGCGCGAGGCGGGCGCCGATACCACCTACATCGATATCGCCGATGCCGTGGAATCCGTCATCCCCGGCATTGTCGGCAAGGAGCTCAGCCTCAACGTCTCGGCGGCGATTCCGGCCGTGCTGCTGGGCGTGGGCTTTCCGCTCAATGCCCTCAAGGGCGTGCCGATCCTGGCGCGCACCGGCGGCCTGATCGCGCACCTGAGCGAAGAGCTGCGCCACTCGATCGGCTTTGCGCTGTCGTACCAGGCTACGCGCGAAGTGGTCTACACCGGCGAGACGCCCGCCGGCTTCGACCCGCAAGCCTGACCGTAGACGGAGCTTCAGATGATCAAAGTCCTGCAAGGCGTCAAGGTCCTGGAACAGGGGACCTTTATTACCGGACCCGCCGCCGGCATGCTGCTTGGCGACCTCGGTGCCGACGTCGTGAAGATCGAGCAGCCCGAGACCGGTGACCCGTTCCGCGCGTTCAAGGGAGGGCTCTACAGCCCGCATTTCCAGACCTACAACCGCAACAAGCGCAGCATCACCCTCAACACCAAGCATCCCGAGGACCTGCAGGTCTTCGACGATCTGGTGCGAGACGCCGACGTCTATATCCAGAACTTCCGCCCCGGCGCGGCGGAGCGCCTGGGCGCAGGGGAGGCGCGCTTGCGCGAGCTCAATCCGCGCCTCATCTATTGCGCCATCAGCGGCTTTGGCGCCACCGGGCCGGCAGCGTCGCGCCCGAGCTACGACACGGTGGCGCAGGCGGCCAGCGGCTTCCTGAACCTGCTGGTCAACCCGGCCAATCCGCGCGTGGTCGGCCCGGCGATTGCCGATGCGATGACGGGTTTCTACGCCGCGTACGGCATCCTTGGCGCACTCCATGAGCGCAACCGCACCGGCGTGGGCCGCAAGGTGGAAGTGTCGATGCTGGAGGCGATGAGCCATTTCAACCTCGACGCCTTCACGCATTACTATTCGGCCGGCGAAGTCATGGGTCCGTACAGCCGCCCCAGTGTGTCGCAGTCGTATGTGCTGGAGTGCGGCGACGGCAAATGGATCGCCCTGCACATGTCGTCGCCCGAGAAATTCTGGCAGGGGCTGGCCAACGCCATCGAGCGCCCGGACCTGTTCAAGGACCCGCGCTTTGCCACGCGCGAAGCGCGCATTGGCAGCCAGGAGGCGCTGATCGACCTGCTCGGCGGCCTGTTCCGCCAGCGCCCGCGGGCACAATGGTGCGAGCGGCTGGAGGCGGAGGATGTGCCGCACGCGCCGATGTACGACACCAGCGAGGCGCTGGAAGACCCGCAGGCCAGGCACCTGCAACTGCTGGTCACGGGGCAGCATCCCACGCTCGGGGAATTCAGGACGGTACGCAGTCCGGTGTCGTTCGACGGGCAGCGCGCGCTGGATGTGATGGCGCCGCCGTTGCTGGGCGAGCATAACGAACAGGTTCGCGAAGAAGTCCGCGCCGCACTGGCGCAAACGGGAAGTCCGGCACAGACCGGTTCCTGACAATCCGCAAAGGAGGAGACATGAAGAAGATACTGACGGCGGCAGCCGCGATGGCTGCCTTCACCCTCATCGCCGGCCTTGCCCGGGCCGACGACTATCCCTCCAGGCCGGTACGGCTGGTGGTGCCGTTTGGCGGCGGCACGTCCACGGACATCACCGCGCGCATCATCGGCGAGGCCATGGGCAAGAAACTCGGCCAGCCGATCGTGGTGGAGAACAAGGCTGGCGCGGGCGGCGCGATCGGCACCGACTATGTCGCCAAGTCCAAGGGCGACGGCTATACGCTCACGATGGGCACCGTCGGCACGCTCGCCATCAACAAGGCGCTCTATCGCAAGCTGCCGTACGATCCGGGCAAGGACTTCTCGTTCATCGGCATCCCGGGCTATACGCCGACGCTGCTGGTGGTCCGCGAGGACGCGCCGTACAAGACGCTGGCCGACCTGATCGCTTACGCCAAGGCACATCCGGACAAGCTGTCGTTCGGCTCGGCGGGCAGCGGTACCTCCGGCCACCTGGCGGGCGAACTGCTCAAGTCGATGGCGGGCGTGAGCATGACGCACGTGCCGTTCAAGGAAGGCGGCCAGGCGTTGACCGCGGTGCTGGGCGGGCAGGTGGACTTCATGTTCTATCACCCGGTGGCCGTGCTGCCCTACCTCAAGGGCCACAAGCTGCGCGCGCTGGCCGCAAGCAGCCAGCGCCGCTCGGTGGCGGCGCCTGACGTGCCGACGGTGGCCGAGTCGGGCTATCCCGGCTTCGACCTGACGGCCTGGTTCATGCTGGCCGGCCCGGCCGGACTCGGTGCCCAGGCGCGGACCCGCCTGGTGCAGACGATGCAGGCGGTACTGCAGGATCCGGCCGTCCAGAAGCAACTGGCGGCGCAGGGCCTGGAGGCTGCCACGCTGGAGACGGCGCAATTGCCTGGCTTCGTGAATGGCGAGATGCAGAAGTGGACCGCCGTCGTCAAGCAATCGAACGCGCAGGTCGACTGAAGCTGCCGGCCGCCCCGCTTACTCGCCAGCGGAGCCGGCGGGAATCGCGGGGCCGCTGCCGTCCGCCAGGCCTGGCCTGGGCCGGCGGACGGCCCTGACCTTGCCGCTGCTTCCGCCTCCGCAGAAGAACTGGTCGCCGCCATCGGACTCGAGCCCCGATACGCCGACGCCAGGCGGCATCTCGAGGCTCTCCAGGACCTCGCCCGTGCGCGGATCGACCCGCCTCAGATCGCTCGCCTCATCTTCCCAGGTGCCGTGCCACAGTTCCCCGTCGATCCAGGTGACCCCGGTGACGAAGCGGTTGGACGCGATGGTGCGGAGAATCGCCCCTGTCAGGGGATCGACCTGATGGATCTTGCGGTCCCGATACTGGCCCACCCAGAGCGTCCCTTCGGCCCACGCCAGCCCCGAGTCGCCGCCGCCGCCGGGCGCCGGGATGGTGGCGAGCACGCGGCCGGTGTCCGGATCGATCTTCTGGATGCGATCGCCGGCGATCTGGAACAGGTGCCGGCCGTCGAAGGCCGTTCCCGCCTGCGCGGCGACATCGATCGAGCGCAGCGTCTCCCCGCTTGCCGGATCGAAGGCGTTGAGCTTGTCTCCGGCAGCCAGCCAGACGCGCTGGCCGTCATATGTGACGCCATGCACATGGTCGACACCCGGAAAGGGCCCGTATTCGCGGAGAATTTCGGCTGCTGATCGCTTCATGCTTCCATCCTAGTCACCTGGTAGTGGATCGGGGAGCAACAAGGTCGCCGCGAATCCCGGCACGGGTGGGGTCAGCCAGCGACGAGCGCGCCCGCGACCAAACGACTGTACCTTGCCGGCTGCCGCAAGCGAGTCGAGCGCCCGCTGCACGGTGCGCTGGCTGGCTCCGAGCGCAAGCGCCAGGGCCGAACTCGACCACGTCTCGCCGTCGGCGAGCAATGCCAGCATTGCCGCATGCGCCTCTTCGACCGGCCGCGCCAGCACCACGACCTCGCATGCGCGACGCGGTACCAGCGCAAATCCCCGCTTCGTCGCGCTCACGCCGGCCAGCGTCCCGAGCACCGTGCGAAGTCGCCCGACTTCGACTCGCAACCGCGCGCGGTGAGATTCATCGGCGAGCTTCGCGCGGAACGCCCGCGCGACGAGCGTGGCCCTCGGCGCGTCTGCGGGCCAGGCTTCGCCCAGTGCGCGGGCGAGCGCGAACAGCACCGGACGCCTTGCGAGCGACACCACCGTGCCCGCGTCGCGCACGACATGGCGGCACGCGTCCACCACGAGCGCCTGCGACGCCTGCAACGCCTCGACTTCCTCCAGCAGGAGGAGTCGTTGCTCGCCACGCGCGATCAGGCGCGCCGCGGGCGTGTCCAGGACGAGGCGCGCGCTTTCGACCTCCGCCGCCAGCGCGGGGATACCTGCGAGACGCGCGGCCCGCCCGGCCCGGGCGAGCGCGGCGCGCGCCGCCTGCGTGCGCAGGCGTCGCATCGCGATGCCGGCAACGACCAGTTCGTGGGCGGCCCGCGCCGCGGGCGGGAAGGGCGCGGGGTCGAGCCCGGCGAGCGCACGCTCGGCCTCGTCGAGGTGCCCGATCAGGAGGAGGCGCCGGAGTTCGAGATGGCGCGCATGGGCAGCGTTTACGCGGTCGCCGTGCGCCTCGAGCGTCGCCCGCGCCGCGTCGAGCGCCTTCGCAGGCCAGCCCAGCTCGCGCGAGGCCAGCGCGATCTCGGCCTCGGCGACGATACACCTCGCGCGGGCCACGGCCTCTTTCGGGCCGAAGGCGCGTGCCGCGCTTCGCACCAGCGCCTTCGCGCGAGCGAGATCGCCGAGCTGCGCCATCGCGATGCCGCGAAGCGCAAGCGCAGGGGCGTCGTCGCGCAAGGCGATCCGGTTCAGCGCGCCGAGGGGATCACCCGCGGCGAGCGCACGCGCCGCGGCCGTGATCAGCGAGTCCATCTGAATCCCGCCAAACTTGTCACTCCCACCGTTCGATGCCCGGTACTAATCTAGCACACGACCCCCGGCCAGCACGTCGTACCGGGAACCGAAAGAACGACGCAGGACAGCCAAGGAGAGAACGATGACAGGACACATGACCGGGACACGCGAAGCGTGGCTGGCAGCGCGGTTCGAGCTGCTCGAGGCGGAGAAGGAGTTGACGCGGCGCAGCGACGAACTGGCGCGGCAACGTCAGGCGCTGCCGTGGGTCCGGGTCGACAAGGCGTACCGATTCGAGACCGGGCAGGGGAGCGCTTCGCTGGCAGACCTCTTCGGGGGACGCTCGCAGCTCCTTGTCTATCACTTCATGTTCGGGCCCGACTACACGGCGGGTTGCCCGTCCTGCTCGGCGATCGCGGACGGTTTCGACGGCTTCGTCGTCCACCTGGCGAACCACGACGTCACGCTCATGGCGGTGTCGCGGGCTCCGCTCGCGAAGCTGCAGGCGTACCAGCGGCGGATGGGATGGACGTTTCCCTGGGCGTCCTCGCTCGACAGCGACTTCAACTTCGACTTCAACGTCTCGTTTACCGAGGCGCAACAGCGTGCGGGGGACATCGAATACAACTACCGGCGCGCCGGCCATGCGATGGACGCGACCCGGGTCCCGGAGCCGGTCGCCCGGATCGCAGCCACATGCGGGACCGACGCGCCGACGTTCTCGCGCGACAGGCCGGGCATGAGCGTGTTCGTGCTGGAGGACGGCGTCGTCTATCACACCTATTCCACCTATGCGCGCGGACTGGACGGGCTCTGGGGCATGTACCAGTGGCTCGACCGTGCCCCCAGGGGGCGCAACGAGACAGGCGTCTGGTGGCGCCGCCACGACGAGTACGACCAGCGCTGAACCAGTTCGCGGGTGTTGCTGGCGTCCTTGCGGCGCGTCTCTAGTCCGGCGGTTCCGGCGTCGCGCTGATGATGTCCTCCAGTTGCGCGCTCATCGGGATGCCAAGGCGCTCACCGGTGGGCAGCCGGTCAAGGAACCATTGCTTGTACAGGCGCTCCAGTTCTCCGGAGGTGATCAGCTCGCGAACGGCCTTGTCCACCACAGCCGAGAACTGGGGATCGCCCTTGCGCAGCATGATCCCGTACGGGTCGTAAGAGAGAAAATCGCGGGTGATGTCGTATTTCTTGCCGGCGGCGTACTTGGCAATCATGCCGTACAGGAGCACATCGTCCCCCGCATAGGCGTCGGCGCCGCCGTGCCGCAGCACCTCGAACGCATCGGCGTGGTCGCGCGCGCGGATGATTTTCAGCCCCAGGTCGAATCGCGCGGACAGCCGCTCCAGCGCCTGGGCGTTGGTCGTGCCTGCCGTGGCGACCACCGTCTTGCCTTTCAGGTCGCGGGGCAACCTGATCGGCGAGCCGTGCGGCACCATCAGCTTGGTACCGGCAATGAAGATCACGGGCGAGAACGCGACGCGCTGCAGGCGCTCGGCGTTGCGTGTGGTCGATCCGCACTCCAGGTCGATCTTGCCCGAGACAATGGCGTCAAAGCGGTTCTCGGACGTCACCGGCACCCACTGGATCGACAACTCGCGTCCGACCTCTGCCCCCGCGGCTTGCACGATGGCCGTACAGATATCGATCGCGTACCCGATCGGCCTGTTGGCCTGGTTCAGGTACGAGAACGGCAGGGACGACTCCCGGTAGCCGATGGTCAGGCTGCCGGTGTCCTTGGCTTTCCTCAGGGTGCCGCGCAGCTCGATGGCTTCCTGAGCCGAGACGATGCCGACGCATATCGCCATGCACAGGGCCACGACCGCTTGCAGCATCGGATGGCCGGGCAGGGACCACCGGCGTACTTGTATGGCATGCATGCGCGCTTCTCCCAGATCCGGGCCCGGACGGCTATGCACGCACGGCGTCCGGCTTGTGCAGCGGCACCGGCCCGCCGCCGACGCCGCCCTCGCCGGGACCGAGCGTGGACTCGCTCGCGAGCTGGCCTTCCCACTTGGCTACCACGGCGGAGGCGATCGAGTTCCCGACGGCATTGGTCGCCGAGCGGCCCATGTCGAGGAACTGGTCCACGCCCATGATCAGCAGCAGGCCCGCTTCCGGGATGTTGAACTGGTTCAGCGTGGCCGCGATCACCACCAGCGAGGCGCGCGGCACGCCCGCCATCCCCTTCGATGTGAGCATCAGGAGCAGCAGCATGGTGATCTGGGTGCCCAGCGGCAGATGAATGTCATACGCCTGGGCGATGAACAGGACGGCGAAGGTGCAATACATCATCGACCCGTCCAGGTTGAACGAGTAGCCCAGCGGCAGCACGAAGCTGGAGATCTTGCGGCTGACCCCGAACTTGTCGAGCGCCTCCAGCATCTTCGGGTAAGCGGCTTCCGAACTTGCGGTGGAGAACGACAGCAGGAACGGCTCGCGGATAAGGCGGATCAGCGTGAAGGTCCGTTTGCCGAGGAACGCCATGCCCGCCAGTGTCAGCAGGCCCCACAGCACGATCAGGGCCAGGTAGAAGCTGCCCATGAACTTGGCGAAGGTCAGGAGAATACCCAGGCCTTGCGTGGTCACCGTCGATGCAATGGCGGCGAACACCGCCACCGGTGCCAGCCACATGACCGCGCCGGTGATCTTCAACATCACCTGTGCCAGGTCCTCGATGACGCCGGCCATGCGCGCGCCCCGCTCTCCCAGGGTGGACAGGGCCGTGCCGAAGAAGATCGAGAACACCACGATCTGCAGGATTTCGTTGTTGGCCATGGCCTCGGCCACGGATTTTGGCACCGTGTGGGCCACGAAGTCTTTCAGCGTGAAGGCGTTGGTCTTGAGGTTGGTGGCGGCGCCCACCTCGGGCAGCGGCAGGCCGATATTGGTGCCGGGCTGCAGCAGCGTGGCCATGATCAGGCCCAGCGTCAGGGATACCAGCGACGCGGTGATGAACCAGCCGAGTGCCTTGACGCCGACGCGCCCCACCGTGCTGGCATCTCCCATGTGCGCGATGCCCATCACGAGCGTGGAGAAGACCAGCGGCGCGATGATCATCTTGATCAGCCGCAGGAACACATCGGTGATGATCGAGATGTATCCGGCGACGTCTTTCGCGAGCTTGGGATCCGGGAAAGCGATGTGGCAAGCGTAACCGACCACGCCGCCGAGAATCATCGCGATGACGATATACGTCGTGATATGGGACTTCTTGCTCATGACTTCTCCTTGGGGCTTCCGGGTGGACGTCCTGCGCCGAGGTCTGCACCTAAATAACGATAGGTCGCCGCAGCGGCAATGGGCAATCCCTGGCGTGACCCCGATCGCGCCGGATCGCGCAAAGTCCATGATCCGTCACAGTTGCCCCCGCCAGTCGGGCCGGGTGTTCCGGTGAGAAACACCCGAGATGCGGGAAACCGCATCACTGGAAGCGATTGCCTGGCGAGTGCTATGCGCCGGGCGGCGCCGGCACCAGCCCGTACCCGGACATGACCTCGGCAAGCCTGGCGCGGTCGGGCGGTCCGCCGCCATTGATGATGGCCGCGACGTCGCGGAAGTACTGGGCGCCAAGGTCGGGCGTCATGACAATCAGCGCGCGGGCCGTGTCACCGTGCGGATTGCTGAAGTGATGGACCGATCCGCGTGGGGAGAGCATATAGTCGCCGCGCGCCAGGTCACGGGCAACGCCGTCGACCGAGTACCGAAGTACGCCTTCCAGCACATAGACGCACTCTTCGTTGTGTGTGTGGCTATGCGGCGGCGGCACTTGCGAGCCGGGCGGCACCGTCATCTCGAAGGCACCCATCCCGCCCGTGGCGGTTCCATCGATCAGGTACTGGATGTCCAGTTGGCCAACCTTGATCGGTTCGCCCTGGTTCGCGCGGCCAGGAGTCATTGTCAGCCCCTTGAAATTGGGGGCTCTGGTCTGTCCCCCCGCATTGCATTGTCATTGTAGGTCGGCGTGCACTATCCGCGAGCGGCCGATCGGCTGCAAGCAGGCGCGACCCGGCCGGGCTCATTTGCAAGCCGCGGCAGCATGTCGCCGCAGTCGGCAAGGCGGGCGGCCGCCATCGGCCGGGCATCGCTGTCCTACAATCAGTCAGCGCATGTTCGCGCCGAAGGAGCCGAGCCACCATGGACAACGCTGTGACATACGCGCGCCTCTACGCGGACGCCAAAGGTGAGTCGCATATCGAGGAAGGCCTTTGCCTCGGCATGGCGTCCACGGATTTCGTTCCTCCGGCGCCGCCGATTCTTGTCTCCGGCCTGCAGCCCGCATCCGCTTACGCGTTCCTGTCCGTGCCAGTGGCGTATTTCGGCGATTTCCACCCGAGCCCGAAACGCCAATGGCTCTTCTTTCTCTCCGGTGAGATGGAATTCGAGGTGAGCGACGGCCAGCGGTTGCTGGGAAAGCCGGGGCTTGCGATTCTCCTCGAGGACACGACGGGGCTTGGGCATAAGAGCACGGTCAAGAGCGCAGTGCCCGCCCTGATGGTGGCGGTGCAGACCTGAGGCGAACCCGCGCGGGAGCCAGGACGCTGTCCGCACGCTCGCGCTTATCCGGGGCAGCCCGGCATGGCGGCATATCGCTTGAAGATATGGCCGGCCGCATTCCATATACGATATTTCCCTTTGCTTTGGATTAACGGCGTATGCTGGATCTGCCCTCCGGCAAGCAACGCATCAGGATTCCAAAGGAGTATCACCATGGCCAAGAGTCAACTACGCGGCAACCGCGAAGCGAAGAAGCCAAAGCAGCCGAAGAAACCGGCAGCGCCGGCAAGCCCGTTCGGCACGGTGCAGTCGCGCGTGGGCAATGACGGCGTCGCCAAGAAGAAGTCCTGACCCGGCTGAGGCCGAAGCTGAAGCCGCGGCACGGCGCAACCAGCCATGCAGGCCGGTCGCCGCAGTGAAGCCGATCTGTCCCGAACGCGCGGACCATGACGGGAGGCGCACCATGATCCGGCAGCAGGATCTGGTCCTCGCCGTTGAAACCGAACACCATCGCCAGGCACCGCCACGCAGCCCCGCTGCCGGCTGGCTGCCCGCAGCCCCCCGCCTGGTCATCCGGGGCTGGCATCCAGTGCCTCGACCAATCCGCCTACAATAGCGCCCTGTGAGCAAGCGGCCCCGCGCCGGTGGATGCCCGCGCATCCGCTCGCCGGCTCGCCGCGCTTTTTGTTGGAATCGCCTTCGTGAAAAATCGGAAATTCATTCTGGCTGCCCTGGTCACGCTGACGCTCAGTCCGCTGGCCAGGGCCGATGCGCGCCAGGCCGCGCATGAGGTCAAGCAGGCAACCGTGCATGCTGTCAAAAGGACCGGAGAGCTGGCGCGCGACGCCGGCCGCGGCATCGGCCACGCTGCCAGGGACGTCGCCCATGGCGTGGCAGGCAAGGCCCGCGAGGGCTACGGCGCGGCCAGGAATGCAGTACATCAGGAGTCACATTAGTTAACCCCGGGCATCCTTGCCCTACACTGAAAACCGGTTGGACGCGACCGGGCGGCGCGCGCGGTTCGCGGTTCCCACTGCTGACACGGGGCGCAATATGGAATTCCTGAATTCAGGCAAGGTTCTTCCTGCCGGGCTGCCTTTCTCCGAAGGCGTGCGAGTTGGCGAGCTGCTCTATCTGTCCGGGCAGATGGGCATCGTACCGGGCACCACCCGGCTAGTGCCGGGGGGGATTCGCGAAGAGGCCAGGCAGACGCTGATGAATATCCGCGGCACGCTCGAAGCACACGGCTTGTCGCTGCAGCGGGTTGCGAAATGCACCATCATGCTGGCTGATATCAGCGAATGGCATATCTTCAACGAGGTCTACAAGGATTTCTTCCAGGCGCCATACCCTGCGCGCAGCGCACTCGGCGCCAGCGGGCTAGCGCTTGGCGCCAGGGTTGAGGTGGAGTGCATTGCGGTATTCGGGGAGCCGGACCCGGCGGCATGAAGCGTGGGCGCCGTGCCCGCGGCAGCGTGCGCAAACCAGTGCGAACCGGCTGCCGCGGCGCGGGGCTCACGGCGTTGCGGGCCGGCTGTGCGCACGCTCCCGGATGGCGGCGAAGTCGGCGGGCGGCGCATGCAGGTCGAGCCGGCGTCCAGCCTTCAGGATCTGGCTCGGGATGTCATGGCCAAGCAGGGCCGACAGCGTCCTCGCGGCCTCGAGGACGCGGGCAAGGTCCACCCCGGTGTCGTAGTCCATGAGTTGCAGCGCATGGACGATCTCCTCCGTGCAAACGTTGCCCGTGGCACCCGGGGCGTACGGGCAGCCGCCGATGCCGCCGAGCGAAGCGTCGAAGCGGTCGGCGCCGGCGTCGATGGCCGCAAGCACGTTGGCCAGCCCCATGCCGCGGGTGTTGTGGAAATGCAGGGTCAGTTCGGTATCCGGCCAGCGCTCCCGGAAGCGGCGTGTCAGCGCGGCCACCTGGCCCGGGTATGCCATGCCGGTGGTGTCGCACAGGGTGATGCCGTGGGTGCCGATTTCCTCGATATGGCGGGCACACCAGTCGAGCACCGCCGCCGCAGGCACGTCGCCCTCCATGGGACAGCCGAAGCTGCAGGACAGCGAGATGTTGACGGCGGCGCCAGCGTCGCGGGCGATGCCGGCCACCTCCGACAGGGCAGCGAAGGACTGGGCCCGGGTCATCCTCAGGTTGGCGAGGTTGTGGGACTCGCTGGCGGACATGACCAGGTTCAACTCGTCCGTGCCGGCCTCGATGGCGCGCTCCGCGCCTCGCACATTGGGTACGAGGGCGCTGTAGACAACGCCGGGGTGGCGTTCGATGGCGCCCAGCACGTCCTGCGCATCGCTCAGCGCCGGAATCGCCTTGGGCGAGACGAATGCCGTCACTTCGATCTTCGCCATGCCGGCCCGGGACAGGGCATTCACCAGCGCGACCTTGTCCGCGGTGGGCACGAAGGCCCGTTCGGCCTGAAGGCCGTCCCGCATGCCGACTTCCTGCATGTAGATGTGCCGTCCGGCACCGTTCCAGGTATTCATGCCACCACCTTCCTGCCGCGCAAGGCGGCGATGTCCTGGGCCGAAAAGCCGATTTCCAGCAAGACCCCGTCGGTATCGTCGCCGAGACCCGGTGCCGAGGTGCGGACCGAGCCCGGCGTGCCCAGCAGCTTGGGGACCACGCCGGGCACCTCGACATCGAACCCGTCCCGCGTCGTCTGGGAAAGAATCATGTCACGCGCCCGGTAATGCGGATCCTCGGCGATGTCCTTCGCGGTGTAGACCTTGCCCGCCGGCACCCGCGCCGAGCCCAGGATTTCCACGACCTGGCTCACCGGCCGCGTGAGCGTCCAGGCCTCGATGGCGCTGTCCAGCTCGGCCGCGCGCGCAACGCGCCCCGCGTTGTTCTCCAGCGCGGGATCGGCGGCCAGGTCGTCCCGGCCGATGGTCTGCATCAGGCGCCGGAAGATGCTGTCGCCGTTGCCGGCGATCAGCACAAAGCCGTCGCTGCAGCGGTAGGCGTTGGAGGGAGCGATCCCGGGCAGGGCGCTGCCGGCAGCTTCCCTGACGGCGCCGAAGGCGCTGTACTCGGGAATCAGGCTCTCCATGACGTTGAACACCGCCTCGTTCAGGGCCACGTCGATCACTTGCCCGTGGCCGCCGTTGACCTTGCGGTGGTAAAGCGCCGTGAGGATGCCGATGGTCCCATGGAGCGCCGCAAGGGTGTCGCCGATCGAGATGCCGCAGCGCACCGGTACCCGGCCCGGCTCCCCGGTGAGATGGCGCAAGCCGCCCATGGCCTCGCCGATGGCGCCGAAGCCCGGCAGGTCCCGGTAAGGGCCGGTCTGGCCATAGCCGGAGATGCGCAGCATCACGAGCCCCGGATTGAGCGCGGACAGCACGTCCCAGCCCATGCCCCAGCTCTCCAGCGTGCCGGGCCGGAAATTCTCGATCAGCACATCGGCTTCGGCGATGAGCTTTCTGGCGATGTCCTGGCCCTCGCTGCTGCGCAGGTCCAGGGCGATGGAGCGCTTGTTGCGCGATTGCACCTGCCACCACACGGAGGTGCCTTCCTTGATCAGGCGCCAGTTGCGCAACGGGTCGCCGCTGCCCGGGGGCTCGATCTTGATGACGTCGGCGCCGAATTCGCCCAGCGTCTTGCCGGCGAAGGGGCCGGCGATCAGCTGCCCCATCTCGATGACGCGCACGCCCTGCAGCGCGGCAACTGGAATGTCCTTGTTCATGATCGACCTCGTTCTCGTGTGTCGGTTGTCGGTTGATTCTAGAAGACGCCATCAATCGCCATGTGCAAGGGAGGCTCCCCTGAGGCGAGATTCCCTGAGGCGGGACTCGGCGCAGCGTTGCGGCGGAGCAATGCGCTGCGCTGGCCCGGTTCTCAGTGGGCGGGGCGCTTGTCTTCCTTTGCGCGCAGCTTCGCGGGGAGCCCGAACAGGAGGATCGCGGCGCAGATCAGGGCCAGGCATCCGATCACGTACAAGGCTGGCGTGGTGCTGCCCGTCAAGTCCTTGATGCGACCCACCATGACGGGGCTGACGATGCCGCCGAGCTGGCCCAGGGTATTGATCAGTGCGATGCCGCCCGCGGCGCCGACCCCGCTCACCAGCTTCGGCGGCAGCGCCCAGAAGGCGGGGATCGAAGCGATAACGCCCGCGCCCATGATCGCCAGCGCGGCCACGAGCAAGCCGGCCTGCTTGTCGAACACGCCCGCGCTGAAGAAGCCGATGGCGGCCATCACCATCAGCCCCGCCACGAACTTGCTGCGCTCGCCGGTCGCATCCGAGAGGCGCCCCACCACTACCATGGCGATCGCACCGAAGAGATATGGAACCGCGGTGAGAAGGCCGATGGTAGTGGGATTGGCGATGCCCGAGGCGCGGATCAGGTGAGGAGCCCAGAAATTGAGGCCGTAGGAGCTGATCTGGATGAGGAAGTAGGCCAGGCCCAGGGTCAGGAAGCCGGGCGCCTTCAGCGCGTCGAGCAGGGAGTGGCCACCAACGCCTTTGTTCTGCTCCGCGATGCGGCTCGAGAGCAGGGCCTGTTCGTCCGGCGTGAGCCAGGCGGCATCCTGGATGCGGTCATTCAACAGCCTGAAGACAAGGTAGCCGAGCACCACGCAGGGCACGCCCCCCACGAGGAACAGCCAGTGCCAGCCTCGCATCGACAGGAAGCCCTCCATGTGCGACAGGACGAGGCCCGCGGCAGGCGCGCCGACCAGGCCGGCAAAGGCCGAGGCCAGGAACAGCATGGAAGTGATGCGGCCGCGATAAGCGAGCGGAAACCACAGGGTCAGGTAGAACAGCACGCCGGGCGCGAACCCGGCTTCCATGGCGCCGATCAGGAAGCGCAGGGAGTAGAACTGCCATTCGGTCTGGACAAAGGCCATCAGGGCGGTGGCGATGCCCCATGACACCATGATGCGGGCAATCCAGCGCCGCGCCCCGACCTTGTAGAGCATGAGGTTGCTAGGCACCTCGAACAGCACATAGCCCACGACGAAGAGGCCCGCACCCAGGCCGTACGCCGTGTCGCTCAGGCCGAGGTCGCTCTGCAGGGCGAACTTGGCAAAGCTGATGTTGATGCGATCGAAGAACGCGAACAGGTAGCACACCATGATCAGGGGCATGATTCGCCATGCCACCTTGCGCACGGTGCGCGATTCGTCAGGCGGCGCCAGCGGGCGCGCGCCAATGGGCAGGGATTGAGCCTGGGTCATCTTGGTCTCCTTTGCTTGCTGCTCTTGCCCGCGGTCGCACCGGCGACGCAGAGAGTCTGGCAATTGCTGAGTGGTTGGCGCTCTTGGTGACGCATGGCGGCATTCTGGATGACCGCACTCAGCCGGAGAAGAACGAAGGCGAGAACGCAGCTTTCCCGAAACGCGAAAGCTGGAAGGGGCTGGCTGGCCCGGTCCCGCGCCAGGCGCAGGCTAGGCCGCGGGCGCCTCGCAGAGATGATCGACGAGCGTGCGCACATGGCGCGGGAGGGCGTTCGGATCGCGCAGGCCGATGAGAAGCTGGCGCCGGGCCCAGGTGTCCTTGAGCGGGATCTGGCGCAGGTTCAGCGGCCGGACAAGGGCGTGAACGGCATGGGACGGCAGCACGGCGACGCCCATGCCGGCCGCCACCATCTGGCACATGGCATCGAAGCTGCGGACCTGGATGCGCAGCTTCAGGCGGCGTCCCAGCGCTTCGGTCTCCGCCTGCAGGCGCTTGGCCAGGGAGGTGCCCTCCGACAGGCTGACGAAGTCGAAGTCCAGTGCTTCTTCAAAATTCACCGTGCGCCGTCCCGCGAGCGCGTGGCTGCGCGGCACCACCAGGCCCAGGCGGTCTTCCCGGTATTTCACCTGGTGCAGGCCCGGCGCGGGCGTCCGATCGGCAAAGATGCCAATATCCGCCCGGCCGTCCAGCACCGCCTGCACCACCTCGCTACTGTTCTGCTCCTCGAGCTCGATCCGTATGCCGGGATTTGCCTGCACGAAAGTGGCAAGCTCGCTGGGCAGGAACTGGGTGACGGCCGACGTGTTGACCCACAGGCGCACCACCCCGACGATCCCCGACGCGTAGTCGGAGAGGTCGGCGACCAGCAGGTCGACATCGTCGAGAATGCGTTGGGCGTGGCGGTACAGCGCCTGCCCGGCGACAGTCAGGGAAACGCCCCGCGAATGTCGCTCCAGCAGGCTCGAGCCCACCGCCGCCTCCAGGTCGGAGATTCGCTTGCTGGCCGCGCCCACCGCCACGTGGGCCAGCGTCGCGCCCTTGCTGATGCTGCCGGAGCGGACCACCAGGTTGAACAGGGAAAGGGAGACCAGGTCGAGACGGTGCGGATTCATGATTGCCGATATTCACGCGGAGGCCTCGCATTCTGCACTCACATTTCCTTCTCCGCTCGCTACGCCTAGCGTGGCGACAGTGTTTCCGGCGCCGCCGCCCATTTCTCCTGGCCAGCTTGCGCCAGGTCATTCTCAACCCACAGCTGACTATCCGGAAACCAGAACGCATCCGCCCGGGGCGGCGACGCGAGCCGCACCGGCAGCGACGGATTGAAGATCTTCGACCAGGCAGACAAGTAAGACGGCGTTTTCACCAGGAAGCCGCACCTGGACAGCAGCAGGCAGGAGACCAGCGCTTCACGGCCGATCTCCAGGCCCGAATAGCCACCGAAATGGATCGGCATGCTGCCGTTGGCGAGCAGTCTCGAGGGTGCCACGCCGACCGGCCTGTCGAACGGCCAGGCGACGAAGAAGTCGAGAAACGCCCTTTCATCGCTGGAGACGAAGATGCTGGTCAGGCGGGGATTCTCCGACAAGGTTGACTCGACGACCTTGCAGAACGCTTCCCAGGAGATCGACTCTGCCTCGTGCCGTTTGTCGGTGCCCCTGTAATGCACGCCGAGTGTCGACCCGCCGATGCCGAGCGCCTCGCAGAGCGCATCGACCTCTTCGACGATATGCGCGGCGGGCCGGTAGTGCGCGTAGAACAGCGCGCTGGCACTCTTGAGTTCGAGCTTGGACTCGTAGCGCTCGCGGAATCCCAGTTGAACCAGGTCGTGGACGATCGAGGTCCGCACCTTTCGTGACGACGGTGCTTGCGACGGGCGCTGCACGGATTCGAAGAAGGTCGAGAACCAGTCTGTCCTGCCTTCGGGATCGCCGTAGATGCGGCCGCGCGCGGAGATGCAGGGAACCAGCCCTTTCTCCTCGCAATACATCAGGATGAAAAGGACCATCTGCAGCACGGAGAAGAACCCGGAATTCTCGTGGATGTCGATGGCGAACACCCCACGGTTCAGCCGTTGCTTCGCATGCAGGGATATGCGGCTCAGCGTGGCCACGGAATGCTTGAACCGCTCACTGCGCCGGAGCTGTCTCGCCCGGTCCATCACCTTTCGCAACATGCCCTGCTCCTGTTCGGGGGTCGCATCGCGGGATTGAGCGTCCGCGCGGCATCCTTGCGCGGCGGCGCGCCATGCGCAGCACATGGCAGCGTACAAGGAAGAGTCGCTTCGATTTGTGGGACGCCGCACAGATACGTCTGTGCGCTGGCAGGCGCGCGTGAAGTGAGTCTATCGCGCAACGGCCGGGTGAGCGCGGCAAGCGAGAAAATGCCTGGCGCACGGCGCGTTTCTTGCGAGCACCAGTGCGGTGCATTGCGCGGCGAACAGGTCACCCGGTCCCGGCCGGCGTATCATGTCCGGCAGAGCCCCGGCCCATCCCCGGCGGTGACTTCTACGCCATGGCCTCACCCATCCATTTCTCCCCGAAGCTGCATCTGGTCGCCGAGCATGGCTTTGCCCTGCATGACAGCCGGCAGGCGGATTTCCGCCGCGAGTGGCATACCCATGACTGCGGCATGTTGCTGTGGCCGCGCATGGGGCGGCTGAAGAGCATGTGGGAGGCGCGCGCGGACCGCCCGGACGATGCGCGCGCGGTGTCCACGCGGCTGGTTCGCGGCGATGCCGTGCTGTTGCCGGCGAGAACCACGCACCTGACCGTCGCCGAGGCCGGGCGGCAGCAGCACGGCGAACTCTACCTGGCGCCCGAGCATCTGCGCGCGCTGAGTCATTTCGGCGCGGTGCACCTGGACGCGGCGACCATCGCGATGCTGGAGGCGCTGCTGTCGCCGATGCTCGCGCCGGCCAGCGCGGCGCTGCTGGTGCGGGCGATCGTGGCGCAGCTGATGGCAGGCAGGCCGCTGGCGGTGCCGGCCGAGCCGGCCTCGGTCGCGCTGCGGATGGTGGGGCGCTTTACGGCAGCGCTGGAGCGGGACGCCGCGCTGCCTTCGATCGAAGTGGTGGCCGCGGGCCTGGGCGTATCGATGCGGCAACTGCAGCGTGCCTGCCAGCTGGAACTGGGCGCCAGCCCGGTCGCCGTGCGGCGGCGGGTGCTGGCGGCGCATGCGCGCACGCTGCTGGCGGAGGGCCGGCCGCTAGCCAGGGTGAGCGAGCAGCTGGGCTTTGCCAGCAGTGGTCATCTGACGCGGCTGCTGCGCGGCTCGGACGATGGCGAATGACTGGCTGCCGGCGACAGGCGCGCCTCCAGTTCGATCTCGATCCAGGCCTGGTCGGGCAGGCTCGCCACGCCTACCGCCGTGCGCGCGGGCAGGGCGTGCTCGGGGAAGGCATGGCTGAGGACATCCGATGCCGCGTCCAGCACGGCGGTGTGCCGCGTGAAGTCCGTGCCGCTGCGGATGAATCCGCGCAGGCGCGTGACCTGGACCACGCGCTCCAGCCCTCCGCCACACGCGGCCCTCAGCGCGGCCAGCGCGTTCAGCATGGCGACTTGCGCCGCTTGTCTTGCCGGCTCCACATCGGCGTCTGCCCGGCACATGCCGGCCATGGCCACGCCGTCGCGCCTTGAGGTCTGTCCGCTGATCCCGATCCAGTCTCCGGCTACGTTGAATGGCGCATAGGCACCGCGCGGCTGCGGCGCCGGCGGCAGTACATGGCCCGCAGCGGCTAGTCGTGCTTCCGGCGTCAGTGTTGTCATGCGCTTGCCCATGCCACGTTTCCGCTGAGCCAGCACCCCTGCGGCGCGCCTGTCTCCGACGCGCGCGGCGCGACCAGGATTTCCGACGGCCGGCCCATGCTTTCGCCCTGGCGCACGGACACGGCGGGTGGTTCGCCGCCCGCGGCGCCGAGCGCGCCGGACGCCACCAGATGTCCCCACAGCGCGGCGGCGGCGATGCCGGTGGCCGCGTCTTCCGGATAGCCGGAAGACTTCGGGAACTGGCGGGCGTGTGCCACGGCGTAGCCGCCGGTGGTCTGCGGCAGGGAGGTGAGGACGTACGGATAGAGCCCCGTGGAGCCGATCGCTGCGCACAACGACTCCATTGCCGCGAAATCGGGGCGCAGGGCATGCAGCGTGTCCAGGTCCGGTAGCGCAATGAGGGTCTTGACCCGGCTGGTCGATGCGTTGGTCATGGCGTAGCCGGCCGCTTCGGTAGCAAGCCCGAGGACCGCCGCGACCCGGTGGCGTTCCTGCACGGTCAGCACGCGCGTCTGCACGGGCGGCTGCGAGATCCATACGCGTTGCCCGGCGTCGTCCCACCGCGCATCGACGGCGCCGCTGAGCGTTTCGATGCGCGCGGTCGGGGCCGTCCACTGCTGCCATTGGCGCAAGGCCCACAGCGAGCCGACCGTCGCGTGGCCGCACATTTCCATCTCGTGCTGCGGCACGAAGAAGCGCAGCCGCAGGTCGAAGCCCGGCGCGGTGGCCGGCAGGACGAAGGCGGACTCGTGGCCGTATGCCGCCGCGACCGACTGCATCGCCGCCGAAGTCATGCCGCGGGCGTCGGCCACCAGGGGCACGGGGTTGCCGCCGCCGGCGCTGACGCCATCGCCACTATCGCCGCCGACGAACACGTTGATCATGGCGACTTCGCCCGGTGCGGGTGCGGGGATCCAGGCTGTCTTATTCAATGGTCGCTCCCACGGATTTGGCGATGGCGCCCCAGTACGGAATGTCGTGCACCACCGCTGCCTGCATCTCCGCGGGCGTGCCGGGGCGGGCCGTGACGCCTTTCTCCGCGAGGTCCTTCACGACATCCTTGTCGTTGAGCACCTTGTTCAGCGCGCGGTTCAGGCGCTCGACGATCGCGGCGGGCGTGCCT
This sequence comes from Cupriavidus sp. 05N40, assembly GCF_056397305.1. NCBI lineage: Bacteria > Pseudomonadati > Pseudomonadota > Betaproteobacteria > Burkholderiales > Burkholderiaceae > Cupriavidus > Cupriavidus sp. 05N40. The sequence continues at coordinate 35,696 of NZ_JBFTND010000014.1, read as the reverse complement.
TTGGGGAAGGCCAGCCCGTACCAGAGTTGTTGCGAGAAGTCCGGGATGCCCTGGCTGGCAAAGGTGGGCACGTTGCCGAGCAACGGCGTGGGCGCGGTGGTGGCAAGCGCGGTCAGCTTGTGCGCCTTGATATACGGCGCAAGCCCCACAGGGTTGTCGAACATGATCTGCACCTGTCCACCCATCAGGTCGGTATAGGCCGGCGCCGCGCCCCGATAGGGGACGTGCGTCATGGGCACATTGGCGAGCTTGCGGAACTGCTCGCCGATCAGGTGCGAGACCGTGCCGACGCCGACCGAGGCGAAGCTGTTCTGGCCCTTGTCGTGGCGCAGCTTCTCGATCAGGTCTCTGGTGCTGCCCGCCTGCAGCGCGCGGTTGACCGCCAGCACATAGGGCGAGGTGCCGATAAAGCCCGCATACGCAAAATCGCTGGCCGGCTGGTAGGGCAGCCTGGGGTAGACGCTGACGCTCACCGCATGCGTGCTGGTGGTGGCAACGCCGATCACATAGCCGTCCGGCGCGGCGCGCGCGACGAAGGTGGAGCCGATCGTGCCGCCGGCCCCGCTGCGGTTGTCGACAACCACCGGCTGCCCGAGTTCGGCCTGCAGTTTCTGCTGCACAGAGCGCACCACGAGATCGGTGCCGCCGCCGGCCGGAAACGGCACGACGAGCGTGACCGGCTTCGACGGCCAGACTTGCGCGCAGGCCGTGCCGCAGGACAGGACAGCGATGAGACAGGCCGAAGCCCGGTAGCGTATTCGCATGCTTGACGCCATGGCGTTCCCCTTTGAATGAACGCCTTCACTGTATTGGCCGGCGTTAGCCACGCCAAACCGGAATGCGACAGGGTTTGAACCAGAATGCGACGGGCGTCGTGCCTTGCACCGGAGCGTGCAGGCGTGGCGGTGCCACAGCTGATTGGCAACTCCCGGCGTCAACAGAATCGCCATTCATCACCCTGGTGCTGGCGGGCGCAAGCATACGCATGCGCGACGGGCTGCGGAACCCACAGGAGATGCCTTGCCGTCCTTCGTTATTGGTAACGATTGGTTGTGAATAAAACAAAAGGATTCCATCTAGTTTGTGAATGGGGTGCGTCCTACCATGAAGACTCCCAAGCCGCAGTGAGCCAGCAACGCAGCGCCACGGCGGATTCCAACCTCAAGGAGATCGATCATGTCCCAGTCCATCACCCAGACCGCCCAGGCTACCCAGACCACCCAGGCAATTCAGACTATCCCGGCCACCGCCAAGGTGTGGTTCATCACCGGCGCGTCGCGCGGTTTCGGCGTGCTGATCGCGCAGGATGCACTGGACCGCGGCGACCGCGTTGTCGCCACCGCGCGCAATCCCGAAGCCATCATCGCCGCGCTGGGCGAGCATCCCAACCTGCTGGCCGCCAGGCTCGATGTCACCAGCGAGGCCGATGCGATCGACGTCGCGAAGCAGGCCGTGGCGCGCTTCGGGCGTATCGATGTGCTGGTGAACAACGCCGGCTATGGCCTGCTCGGCGCGGTGGAGGAGGCCAGCGACGCGGAAGTGCGCCGGCAGTTCGACACCAACGTGTTCGGCGTGCTGAGCGTCACGCGTGCGGTATTGCCCACGATGCGCGCGCAGTCCAGCGGCCACGTGATCAATATCTCGTCGATCGGGGGCTATGTCGCGTACCCGGGCTGGGGCGTGTACGGCGCCACCAAGTTCGCGCTGGAGGGCATCACGGAAGCGCTGCGCGTCGAGCTGGCCCCGCTCGGCATCCACGCTACCGTGGTCGAGCCCGGGTTCTTCCGCACGGATTTCCTGGAGTCCAGCTCGATGGTGCCGACGGCCAGCCGGATCGACGCCTACGAGCAGACGGTGGGCGCCATGCGCACCATGATGGCCGCGGCCAACCACAAGCAACCCGGCGATCCGCGCAAGCTGTCCACGGCGATCCTGCAGCTGGCCGACAGCGCCGAGCCGCCGCTGCGCCTGCCGCTGGGCTCCGATACGGTGGCCAAGATCCGCGAGATCAACCAGTCGGTCGAAGCGGAACTGGCGCAGTGGGAAGAGGTGGCCATGTCCACCGACCACGACGACGTGCGCGGCTGAGTCCGCGGTCGGGATCGCCGCCGGGATCGTGGCCGGGAAGGAAAGCTACGCCTCGCCGCCGGCAAAGGCGGCGAGCAGCCAGTTGCGGAACGCCCTGGCGTGCGCGCTCTGCTTGCGGTGGGCCGGCTGGAGCAGGTAGTAGGTGTAGTCGCCCATGTCCACCGACTGCGCGAAGGGCCTGACCAGCTTGCCGGCCGCCAGGTCGTCTTCCACCAGGAACTGCTGGGCGATGGCCACGCCGTGGCCTTCGAGCGCGGCGGAATAGGCCATGGCCGAACTCTGGTAGGTGAGGCCGGAATGCGCGTCTACCTTGCCCGCGGCGCGCGCCTTCTGCAGCCAGACCTGCCAGTCGTCGGGGCGGGCGATGGAGTGCAGCAGCACGAACGCAGCCAGGTCCGCCGGCTTCTTGAGCTTGCTGGCGGACTTCTCCAGCAGCGCGGGGCTGCAGACCGGCACCAGGATATTGGCCACCAGCCGCTCGCAGTCGACGTCCGGCCAGCGTCCGTCGCCAAGGCGGATGGCGAAGTCCAGGTCTTCCTTGCGGAAGTCCACGGGCTCCAGCGAGGCCGTCAGCAAGACCTCGATCTTCGGGTGCTTGCCGTGAAAGCTCGACAGGCGCGGGATCAGCCAGCGCATGGCGAAGGTGGTGTAGGCGCGCACCTTGAGCTGCTTGCGCTCGCTGGTGCCGCGCACGCGCCGGGTGGCGTCGCGGATCTGCTCCACCACCTTGCTCATGGCCTTGAAGTACTCCGCGCCTTCGCGCGTGAGCGTGATCTCGCGATGCCCGCGGTAGAGCAGCGGCATGCCGAGAAAGCTCTCCAGCGTGCGGATCTGCCGGCTGACGGCGCCGGGGGTCACGCTCAGCTCGCTGGCGGCTTGCGTCATGCTCAGATGGCGGGCCGTGGCTTCGAAGGCGCGGATGGCGTTGAGGGGTGGCAGTCGGTCCATGACGATGGTTGTAAGGAGTGCGGCGCGCTTTGTCAACCGGGGCGCGGACCGATGCGCCCATGGTGCCGCTCGCTTGATAAAAACTCAAGCGAGACGGCCAGAAATCTCGTTTGTCGGCGGCATTGCCATGAACCATCATGAACTCGTCATCCAACGGCCCGGCCAGCGCATCGCGCCAGGGCATACCAGAGGAACTGCAAATGGAAGCAATCCATCAACGCTTGTGGAGCCAATCCGGGGCATCTCTGCTCGCATCGCGCGAACGCGCAACCGGCGAGCTGGTTTTCCCGGCGTTCGCGCCCGCCGCCGTGCTCGCGGCCGGCCATGACGACGTGGACGTCGGCCTGTTCGGCACGCTGTACAGCTTCACGGTGATCCATCCCAACCCCAAGAGCGGGCAGGCGCCGTATGCGGTGGGCTATGTCGATATGCGCGACCAGCCGGTGCGCATCTTCGGACGGGTCAATGGTGCGCTGCCGCCGTCGATCGGCGCGCTTTGCCGCGCCGAGCCGGACCAGGCGCTTGGTTATGTCTTCAGTGCCCGCGCGCAAGGAGAAGCAGCATGAGCAATATCTACATCGCCGGCGTCGCCATGACGGCGTTCGGACGGCACCAGGACACCATGGCACCGGAACTGGCGCACCGCGCCATCCTGGCGGCGCTCGACGATGCCGGTGCTGCGGTGCGGGAGATCGAGGCCATCTATTGCGCCAACGTGTTCGGCGGCATGATCCTCGGCCAGGTGATCGCCCGTGATCTCGGTTTCAGCGGCATCCCGGTCTACAACGTCGAGAACGCCTGCGCCAGCGGTGCCACCGCCGTGCACCTGGCGCGCCATGCCCTGCTGGCCGGGCAGTACCGCAAGGTACTGGTGTTCGGCATCGAGCAGCTCACGCAGCTGGGCGGCGGCACGATTCCGATGCAGCTCAACGATGAAAAGACCAATCTGTATGCCAAGGCCGGGATGGTCCTGCCGGCGGTCTATGCCATGCGCGCCACGCGCTTCCTGCACGAACGCGATGCCGCCCGCGAAGACCTCGCCGCCATCGCCGTCAAGAACCGCCACCACGGCACGCTGAACGAATATGCCCAGCAGCGCAGCGAGACCACGATCGAAGCCGTGCTGGCATCGCGCATGGTGGCGGATCCGCTGACCTTGCTGCAGTGCTGCCCCTCGCAGGTGGACGGCGCGGCGGCCCTGGTGCTGGGCACCGATGTGCCGGCCGGCAACAAGCCCGTGAAGGTGCTTGCTTCGATCGTGCAGTCCGGCATGCGCGAGGAGGCACACGACGACATTCTCGACGCCGAGATCACCGCGCGCGCCGCCCGGCTGGCGTATGAGGCGGCCGGCGTCGCGCCGGAAGATGTGGGCGTGGTCGAGCTGCACGATGCGTTCACCATCGCCGAGCTGATCTATTACGAGGCGCTGGGCCTGGCCCGGCCGGGCCACGCGGTGGACCTGCTGCGTTCTGGCGCCACGCGGCTGGGCGGCAGGGTGCCGGTCAACCCCAGTGGCGGCCTGCTGGCCAAGGGGCACCCGCTCGGCGCCACCGGCGTGGCGCAGATGGTGGAGCTGACCTGGCAACTGCAGGGCAGGGCCGGGGCTCGCCAGGCGGGCATGCCCGTGATCGGGCTGGCGCAGTGCACGGGCGGCGGCATTGCCGGCGTGGATCACGCGGCGTCTTCGGTTCACTTGCTGGGAGTCTGAAATGAGCGACCAATTGGAACAAGGCCACGTGGCGGTGGTGACGGGCGCGGCGCGGGGCATCGGCTTCGGCATCGCCAGCCGGCTGGCCCGGCAGGGCGTGGCGGTGGTGATCCTCGACCGCGACGCGCAGGCGCTGGCCGGCGCGGTGAAGTCGATCCAGGAAGCGGGGCACAAGGCCCACGGCGTGGTGGTCGACCTCACCAACGGCAAGGAAGTCGCCGGCGCGGTGGCGCACGCCGCGGAGTGGGCGGGCCGCATCGACTATCTGGTCAACAACGCCGGTGCCGTGCGCGACAAGCGCTTCCTCAAGATGACCGAGGAGGACTGGGACCTCGTCATCTCGACCAACCTGCGCTCGCAGTTCCTGGCGTGCCAGGCGGTGCTGCCGGGCATGGTGGAGCGCGGCTTCGGGCGCGTCGTGAATATCTCTTCGCGCGCCTGGCTGGGCGGCTTCGGCCAGGCCAACTACTCGGCGGCCAAGGGCGGCGTGGTCAGCCTGACGCGCAGCCTGGCGCTGGAGTTCGCGCGAGAAGGGATCACGGTCAATGCCATCGCGCCGGGCATCGTGGACACGCCGCTGTTCCGCGAGTTCAAGCCCGAAGTGCAGGCGCGCCTGCAGGCATCGGTGCCGGTGCAGCGCATCGGCACGCCGGAGGATATTGCCCATGCGGTGGAGTTCTTCCTCTCGCCGGCTGCCTCGTATATCACCGGCCAGTTGCTTTATGTCTGCGGCGGCCGCAGCCTGGCCAGCCCCAGCGTCTGAGAGGAGTCAAGCCATGAGCGCGAACCTACAGGTCGACGGCAACGTTGCCATCCTCACCATTGCCAGGCCGCAGGCGCTGAACACGCTCGATCTCGCCACGCTGAAGGCGTTGCGCGGGCACCTTGCCGATTTTCGCGACCGCGACGACCTGCGCGTGTGCATCGTGACCGGCGAGGGCGGCAAGGCCTTCTGCGCGGGCGCGGACCTCAAGGGCACGGCCGTGTCTGCCGCCAGCTACCCGGAAGCCATGTTCCGTGAAACCGGCACGGCCGCCGAGCGCGGCCTCTATATCCGCCTGATGGACCTCGCGGGCCTGGATCTCTGGAAGCCGGTGATTGCCGCCGTGAACGGCTACTGCCTGGGCGGCGGGCTGGAGCTGGCGCTGCAATGCGATATCCGCGTGGCATCGAGCACGGCACGCTTCGGCCTGCCCGAGGCGGCGGTGGCCTCGATTCCCGCGGTATCGGGCCTGCACAGGCTGCTGCGGGCCGTGCCGGGCGCGCATGCCATGAAGATGGCGCTGACGGCAAGCCATATCGACGCGCAGCAGGCGCTCGGCATGGGGCTGGTTTCCGACGTGTTCGCGCCGGACGCGCTGATCCCCGGCGCGATGGAGATCGCCAGGCGCATTGCCCGCAACGGCCCGCTTGCGCTACAGGCCATCAAGCGCCTGGCGCGCCAGACGGCGCACCTCAGCGATACCGACGCGCAGCAGCTCACCGAGCTTTACTGGGGCGCGCTGCGGGACACGCAGGACCGCGTGGAGGGCCGTCAGGCGTTTGCCGAGAAGCGGGATCCGCGCTACGCCGGCCGCTGAATCCCGAAGTCCCGCTGCGTTTCAATCACCCAAGACGAAGACAAGCCAGGAGACCACACCATGTACCACCCAACCCTGTCCAAGCGCATCGCCACCGCGATGCTGTCGCTGGCCGGCCTTGCCGGCATGGCCGGCGCCGCGGCCGCGGCGGACGCCGCCAGGTTCCCCTCGCAGACCATCCGCCTGATCGTGCCATTCGCGCCCGGCGGCGGCAACGATATCCTGGCGCGCGCGATCGCGCCGGGCATGTCGAAGCTCCTCGGCCAGCAGGTGATCGTGGACAATCGCCCCGGCGCGGGGGGCAACCTCGGCACCGAGCTGGCGGCGCGCGCCACCGATGGCCACACGCTGGTGCTTGCCTCGAACCAGATCACCATCAACCCGGCCATCGGCAACAAGACGCCGTTCAACGTGGAGCGCGACTTCGCGCCGGTCGGCATGATCGCCTCGGTACCCATCCTTCTGGTGGTCAATCCGAACGAGCCGTACAAGACGCTGCAGGAGTTCCTGCAATACGCCAGGACACACCCGGGCAAGCTCTCCTACAGCACGCCGGGCGTCGGCACGCCCCAGCACCTGGCCGGCGAGCTGTTCACTTTCCTGACCAAGACCGATCTGCTGCACGCGCCGTACAAGGGCACGTCGCCGGCGATCAGCGACGTGGTCGCCGGGCAGGTGCCTACCTCGTTCGCCACCATGGCCTCGGTGCTGACCTTCATCCAGGCAAAGAAGCTGCGCCCGCTCGGCATCGCCGGCAAGCAGCGCGCGCCCGGCCTGCCGGACCTGCCGACCTTCGAGGAAGCGGGGCTGAAGAACTACGATGCCGCGCTCTGGTACTGCATGCTGGCACCGGCCGGCATGCCGCGCGCCAATGTCGACAAGCTCAGCGCGGCGCTGGTGCAGACCGTCAAGAGCCTGCGGGCGGACGGCTCCCTTGCGAAGCAGGGCTTCGAGCCGACGTCGTCGACGCCGGACGAGCTCAAGGCCATCCTGGCCAGGGACGCCACGCGCTGGGCCAACCTGGTCAAAGCCACGGGCCTGAAGGTCGAACTGTAGGCAGGGAGAGCATCATGCTGCGTAAGGCACTGGAGGGGTTGAAGGTGGTCGAGTTCGCGCAGATCGCGGCGGGGCCGCTGTGCGCGATGCTGCTGGCCGACATGGGCGCGAGCGTCACCAAGGTCGAAGGCCCGGACGGCGACCTCGGCCGCCAGCTCGGCCCGGGCTGGATCGGCGAGGACAGCGCCCTGTATCACGGCTTCAACCGCAACAAGCGGGGCATCTGCCTGGACCTGAAGACAGCGGAGGGCCTGGCCGTGGCCAGGCGGCTGGTGGCCCGGGCCGACGTGGTGATCGAGAGCATGCGCCCGGGCGTGATGGCAAGGCTGGGGCTGGCCTACGAGCAGGTGGCCGCGGACAATCCGCGACTGGTCTACTGCTCCGTATCGGCCTACGGCCAGGGCGGCCCGTACGCGCACGAGGCGGGCGTCGACGGCATCCTGCAGGCGGATTCCGGGCTGATGAGCCTGGTCGGCGTGCCCGGGGCCGAGCCGTGCAAGGTGCAGGCGCCGGTGGTGGACATGATGACGGGCTATGTCGCTTGCGTGGGCGTGCTGGCCAAGCTCAACGCCCGCGAGCGCGACGGGCAGGGCGGGCACCTGGACGTCAACCTGCTGAACGCCGCGCTGGCCCTGCAGCAGGCCTCGCTGACCAGTTACCTGGCCGACGGCGTCCTGCCCGAGCGCATCGGCAGCGCCGCGCCGTACTCCGCGCCCAACGAGGCGTTCCAGTGCGCCGACGGCTGGATCATGGTGGCCGCCTACAACGGCAGCCGCTGGCCCACCCTGTGCGGGGTGCTGGGGCTCGCGCACATCGCACAGGAGCCGCGCTTCTCCTCGTCGGCCCGGCGGGTCGAGCACCGCGCCGCCATGAAGGCGGAGCTGGGCGCGGTGTTCCGCACCCGCGCCGCCGCGCACTGGCTGCGGGTCCTGAAGGACGCCGACATCCTGTGCGCGAAAGTCGCCAGCTACGAGGATGCCACCCGCCACCCGCAAGTGCTGGCCAACCGCATGATCGCCAGCATGGAAGGCGGCGCGCATGGCGAGATACGGATGCCGGGATTCCCGATCAACAGTGCCGTCGAGAATGCGTTGCCGCACACGCGTGCGCCGTCGCTCGGGGAACACAATCGCGAGATCCTGGAAGAGCTGGCATTCGGTGCGGATGAGGTGGCGGGCATGGTTGCCGCCGGCGCGCTCTGCGCGGCGCACTGACCTTGCCCCGGACCCGCGCCCGCGCTACCCCTGCGACGGCAGCGTCGCCTGCATCGACTCGCGCCGGCTGAAAGCGTCGAACCACGCGCCGAGCGCGGGCACGCCGGCACGCCATGCCATCTCGGCGAAGCGGAAATCCAGGTATCCCAGCGCGCACGCCACGGCGATCTGGCCGATGGACAGCGGCGCGGCTTGCAGGGCCGCCGCCTCGGCCTGCAACGTGGCGAGCGTGGCGCGCAGCTTGGCATCCCAGGCGCGCATGGTGTCGCCCGACTGCTGCGCCGCCGGGCGGTTGCGCTCATTGCGCCACAGCACCAGCAGGTCGGTGAGGCCGTGGCCGAGCGCGTGCCAGCGCATGGCCTGCAGGCGCGCCTCGCCCGCCGGGGGAAACAGCGAGGGCACGCAGGCCACGCTGTCGAGGTACTCGCAGATCAGCACCGTGTCGAACAGGGCGGCGCCGTCTTCGGTCACCAGCGTGGGGATCTTGCTGAGCGGGTTGATGCGCATCAGCCCGGCGTGGCAGGTGGTCATGGACACCACGGCATCGATGCGGTGGATGGCCTGTGCCAGCCCGAGTTCGTGCGCGGCCACCATGACGCGGCGCACGAAAGGCGAGCGCGGCGACCAGAACAGGTTGAGGCGGCCGGGCAGCGGGGTGGCGGAGGGCGACAGCGACTGGGCATCGGGCTGCATCGGCTTATTCTCCGTGGATATTGCGGTCTTTGATGACGCGGGCCCATTTGGCGGCGTCCGCGCGGATGATGGCGGCGAATTCCGCCGCGCTGCCCGGCGCCGGCACCAGGCCTAGCTGGTCCAGGCTCTTGCGGACCTCCGGCGCGGCCAGCGTGTGGCGCAGCGCTTCATTGATGCGGTTGACCACGGCAGGCGGCGTGCCGGCCGGCGCCATCATGCCGTACCAGTTGCTGGCCTCGACATTGGCGATGCCGAGCTCGGCCAGCGTGGGCACTTCGGGCAGGAAAGGCAGGCGCCGGGGCGCGGCCACGCCGATGGGCCTGAGACGCTTGCTGGTGATGAAGGGCATCAGGCCGGAGGCGTCGCCGAAGAAGGCATCCACCTGGCCGCCGAGGGTGTCGGTGATGGCCGGGGCGGCGCCTTTATAGGCCACGTGCAGGAAGTTGACGCTGGTGGCCGCCTTGAACAGCTCGATCGCCATGTGCGGCATGCTGCCGACGCCGGTGGAGGCGAGGCTGGGCGGCTTGGCGGCCTGCTGCGACTGCTTGACGAAGGCGGCGGCGGTGGCGGCGCTGGCATCGGGCTTGACCACCAGCACCTCGGGCGTGTTGACCACCATCGAGATCGGCGCCAGGTCCTTCTGCGGGTTGTAGGGCAGGTTTGCGTACAGGGCCGGGTTGATGACGATGGCGCCGGCGCTGGTGAGGAACAGCACGGAGCCGTCCGGCGGCGACTTGGCGACAAAGCCGGCGGCGATGGCGCCGTTGGCGCCCGGCCGGTTGTCGATGACCACGGTCTGCTTCAGTTCGGTCTCCAGCTGGCGCGAGATCACGCGCGCCAGGGAGTCGGCCGGGCCGCCCGCGGGGAAGGCCACCACCAGGCGGGTGATGGGTGCGGCCTGCGCGGTGCCGGGCAAGGCCAGCAGCGGCGCGAGCAGGCTCGCCAGCAGTGCGGTGCCGAGCGCGCGGCGTGTGGTGCGTGGTTGCATCTAGGTCTCCTGTCCTGTCGTTCGCATGCGTGGCGCTAGCCGGGGTGTGGGCGCACCAGGCGCTTACCCGCCCGCCGCGCCTTGCGTATTTACGTAAAGCGCGTAGATCGAGGTGCACGACGCCATGAAGAGCCGGTTGCGCTGGCGCCCGCCAAAGCAGAGGTTGGCGCAGCGCTCGGGCAGCGCGATATGGCCGATCGGCTCGCCTTGCGGCGAGAACACGCGCACGCCATCGAGCTCCGGCGTGCCCATGCCCCAGCCGCACCAGAGGTTGCCGTCCACATCCACGCGGAAGCCGTCCGGCGTGCCGGGCCCGGCGTCCACCAGCACCCGGCTGGCGCCGAGCCGGGCGCCGCCGGCCTCCACGTCGAACGCGCGGATACGGCGCGGGCGGGCGCGCGATTCGATCACGTACAGGATGCGTTCATCCGGGGAGAAGGCCAGGCCATTGGGGCCGCTGATGTCGTCGGCCACCACGCTGGCGGCGCCGGTCACGGGGTCGAGCCGGTACAGCCGCTCGGGCAGCTCGGCTTCGGCCTGTTCGCCCTGGTAGTAGCCGGCGATGCCGAAGGGCGGGTCGGTGAACCAGATCGAGCCGTCGGACTTCACCACCACGTCGTTCGGCGAGTTCAGGCGCTTGCCCTCGAAGCGGTCCATCAGCACGGTGATGCTGCCGTCGTACTCGGTGCGCGTGACGCGCCTGCCGCCATGCTCGCAGCTCACCAGCCGGCCCTGGCGATCGCGCGTGTTGCCGTTGGCGTGGCCGGAAGGGGCGCGGAACTCGCTGATGGCGCCGGTGGCTTCCTCCCATTTGAGGATGCGGTTGCCGGGGATGTCGCTCCACAGCAGGTAGCGGCCGTCGCCGAACCATACCGGGCCTTCGGCCCAGCGGCTGCCGCCGGCGATGCGCTCCACCGCGGCCAGCACCAGCCGGTATTTCTCGAAGGCGGGGCTGAGCACCTGCACGGCGGGGTCCGGGTAGCGGATCAGCGGCATTGGAGCGGGGGCAAGGCTGGTCATGGGATCTCCGGGTGGGGTCAGGCGTACAGGCGGGCAGGGTTGCGGACCAGCACGGCATCGGCGCCGGCCGCGCCGCCACAGACGGCGTGGATCCACGCCAGCAGCTGCGCTTCGTCCGGGCGCGCGTAGGCGATATTGGGATGGGGCCAGTCGCTGCCCCAGATGGCGCGCGCGGGTGCGATCTCCAGCAGGCGGCGGGCCACCGGCACGGCGGCGGCGAAGGGCGCCGTGCCGCTGGTGATGCGGTCCGGGCCCGACAGCTTGATCCACACATTGGGCAGCGCCAGCAGCCGCTCCAGCGCGGTGAATTCCGCGTAGTCCACGCCGCGCGCCGCCTCGACGCGCGCCATGTGGTCCACGACCAGCTTGACGCCGTGCGCCTCGAGTGTCTCCAGCGCTCCGGTCACGTCCGTCAGCTGGCCGTGCAGCAGCGCATGCCAGCCATAGGGACGGATGCGATCGAGCATGGCCCGCATGCGGCCCGGATCGATGGCGCCGCCCAGGTGCGACATCAGGCCAAGCCGGATGCCGCGCACGCCGCGCGCATGCATGTCCGCCAGGCGCGCCTCGTCGATCTCGGGATCGATCAGCGCCACGCCGCGGTAGGTGCCGGCGCTGGCATCCAGCGCCGCCAGCAGGGCGCTGTGATCGTCGCCGTAGCAGGCGCCCTGCACCAGCACGCCGTGGACGATGCCGAGCGCCGCGTGCAGCGCGCGCAGCTCGGCGAAGGGTGCCGCGGGCGGGCTGTAGATGGCGTCCGACGGCAGCGGATGCGCATCGTAGGGGCCAAAGATATGGGTGTGGCAATCCCAGGTGCCGCGCGTGGCGGCACCGGCGTCAGGCTGGGTCATGATGGGTCTTGTTCTCCTGGCTGCGAATTGATCGGAGACGGGCGGGGCCGGGCTGTGCCTGGTCCGGGCGCTTGGTCCGGACGCCTAGTCCGAGCTCGCGCCGGTTTCCTTGACCACGCGCGTCCATCGTGCGTACTCGGTCTTGATCAGTTCGCCGTATCTGGCGGCGCTGCCGCCGATGGGCTCGGCGCCCTGGGCATGCAGGGCGGCAATGGTCTCGGGGTCGGCCAGCACCGCCGCGACTTCGCGGTTCAGCCGCGCGGCGATGGCCGCGGGCAGGCCGGCCGGCGCCACGATGCCCTGCCATGTGCCCGAGTCGAAGCCGGGCGTGATGGTCTCCGCCAGTGTGGGCGTGTCGGGCAGGATCGACACGCGGCGGCTGGTGGTGGCGGCAATCGCGCGCAGCTTGCCGTCCTTGATGAAGGGCATGACGGCGTTCAGGCTGCCGGACATCATGAAATCGAGCCGGCCCGAGAGCAGGTCGGGCAGCGCAGCGGCGTTGCCCTTGTATGGGATATGGTTGAACGTGGTGCCGGTCTTCGCGGCGAACAGCACGCTGGTCAGGTGGTCGATGGTGCCGTTGCCGGACGAACCGAAGTTGAGCTTGCCCGGCTGGGCCTTGAGCAGCTTGAGGAAGTCCTGCGGTGTCTTGACCGGCGTGGCGGCATTGACGATCACCACCAGCGGCACCGTGGCGACATAGGCCACCGGCGTGAAGATCTCCGCCGGGTTCAGGCCAGGCTTGTGGAACAGCGCTGGCGAAATGGCGATGGAGGAGCTGTTGTAGAGCAGCGTGTAGCCGTCCGCCGGCGCCTTCGCGACCTGCTCCGAGGCGATATTGCCGCCGGCCCCGGGGCGATTGTCAACCAGCACCTGCTGGCCGAGGCGCTCGCCCAGCTTGCGCGCGATCACGCGCGCGATGATGTCGGTGGGGCCGCCAGGCGAGAAGGCGACCACCATGCGCACGGGCTTGTCCGGGTAGCCCGCGGCGCTGGCCTGCGTGGCCCCCGAAAGCATGCCGGCGGCCACGGCTGCGCCCAGCAGGGCGTTGAGCACGGTGCGGCGGGTGGGGCAAGGACGATTGCGCGATGCCATCTGTGGTTTGTCTCCTGGTTTTCTTGTCGGGTTCGTCCGCTCAGTCGCAGCGCACGCTCATGCCGCCGTCCACCACGAGCTCCGCGCCCGTGACGAAGCGCGCCTCGTCCGAGGCCAGGAACAGCGCGGCGTTGGCCGTATCGCGCCCGTCGCCCATGAAGCCCAGCGGGATGCGCGCCACGCGCTGCGCAAGCAGGGCGTCCACGTCGCCGCCGGCGCGCTGGCCGGCCAGGCGTGCTTCCACCATGGGCGTATGCATCTGCCCGGGGATGACGGTGTTGACGCGGACATTCTGCCTGGCGTACTCCACCGCCACCACGCGCGAGAACTGGATCACCGCGGCCTTGGCCGAGGCATAGCCGACCTGGGCCGCGCCGGTCCAGCGGATGCCCGAGGTGGAGGCGGTATTGACGATGGCGCCGCCGCCCTGCGCCACCATCAGCGGCAGCACCTGCTTGCAGGCCAGGAAGACGCTCTTCAGGTTGAAATCGATCTGCGCATCCCAGCTTTCCTCGCTGAGATCCACCGGGCCGCCGCGGGCGGAGCCGCCCACGTTGTTGACGAGGATGTCCACGCGTCCGAAACGGGCCACGCAGGCCTCGACCATGGCCTGCACCCCGGCGGCGCTGGTCATGTCGCAGGTATGGGGCTCGACCTCGCCCTGCACGGCGCGCACGCGCTCCAGCGTTTCTTCCATGGCCGCCGCGCTCTTGTCCACGGCGAATACCCTGGCGCCTTCTTCGGCGAAGCGCACCGCGACGGCGCGCCCGTTGCCCCATCCGGGGCCGACGCATCCTGCGCCGGTGACGATGACGACCTTGCCCTGCAGTCTCTTCGACATGATCTGTGCTTCCTTGCGTGCTTGCGTGTTCATTGGAGAGGCGGTGCCAGGGATGGCGCGGGGATGTCTATTCAGCCGCCACGGGCGTCGCCGAGTTCCGGCGCCGTGCCTTCGGGCGGCATCACCTCGAAGGCGTTGATCGTCATGGAAATCAGCGTGTAGTAGCCGGCCAGCCCGACCAGGTCGATCACGTTGTCCTGGCCCAGCACGTCCACGGCCTGCTGGTAGAGCGCCGCAGGGATCCTGCGCTCGCGCGTCAGGCTGTGCATCACCGCGATCACCACGGCCTCGTCCTCGCGATCGCACCGCGGCGCCTGGCCGGTGCGGATGGCTTCGACCACCTCGGCGCTGATGCCGGCCTTCAGTGCCAGCGGCTTGTGCGCCCACCATTCGAACTCGGCGCCCCAGAACTGCCCCATCACCAGGATGGCCAGCTCCGACAGGCGCGCCGGCAGCGAAGAGTCATAGCGGCAATACTGGCCCAGCGCCTGCGCGGTCGCGGCCAGCTTGGGGCGGTGCAGCCACACGGCGAGCGGGCCGCGCACCTGCCCGCGCGGGCCGGCGACGATGGTGTCGTGCACGGCGCGTTGCTCTGGGGTCATGTCGGCGGGGGCAAGCGGGGCGAGTCGGGTCATGGCGGCTTTCTTCGGTCGTTGGGCGGAGGTACGGCATGCCGCCACGCTGCCGGTGCGGCGCGCGCGGGAATGGCTTGTCTCCGTATCGTTCTGTTGTGCTGCTGTTCTGTCGCGCACGGATCGCGCCGCTGTGCTGGTCGCAGGTGCGCTGCATTTGCGATGCTGGCTGCATTGTGCGGAGCGGAGCCTGGCATCGTCCAATATATTTTTTGGAACAGACTAATTCCAAATTAGAATTACCGAACCCTGATCCGATGCGAGACGATGCATGGAAATGCGAGACCTGCGAATGTTCCTGGCCCTGGCCGAAGAGCTGCATTTTGGCCGCGCCGCCGAGCGCCTGCGCATTTCGCAGCCACCGCTGACCAAGCACATCCAGCAGCTCGAGGCGCAGCTCGGCGTGATGCTGTTCGACCGCAACAAGCGCAGCGTGCGGCTCACGCCCGCGGGTAGCGCGCTGGTGCAGGAGGCGCGCCGCATTCTCAGCCAGGCCGAGATTGCCATGCAGGTGGTGCGCCGCGCCGAGCATGGCGAGACCGGCACCCTGCGCATCGGCTTTGTGGCAGCCGTGATCTATATCGGCATCGAGAAGCTGTTCGCGCGGCTGGAGCGGGACCTGGCCGGCGTGGAGACCGTGTGGGAGGAGATGGGCTCGTCCGAGCAGGTGGAAGCGCTGCGCCATGACCGCATCGATCTCGGCTTTGCCCAGGTGCAGGCCGGCGCCGGCGAGATGGCCACGCACCTGGTCGCTCGCACGCCGCTGGTAGCCGCGCTGCCCGCCACGCACCGGCTGGCGCAGCGCCGGCGCATCGACCCCGCCGAGCTGGAGGATGAGACCTTCATCGTGATTCCGCGCGAGAGTGCGCCGGGCTACTTCGATCTCATCGTCTCCACCTGCCTGCAATCCGGCTTCAGCCCGAACATCCGGCACTACGTGCGGCACCTGCTTTCGGTGGTGAGCCTGGTGGCGCTGGGGCGGGGCGTTTCGCTGGTGCCGCGCACGCTGGGCCGGGCGGCGCTGCCCGGCGTGGTGCTCAAGCCGCTGGCGGGCACGGCTGCGCAGGCGCAGGCCGAGTATTCGGTGATCTGGCATCCCGGCAACCAGTCGCCGGTGCTGGCGCGGGCGCTGGGCCTGCTCGGCGTGCCGGCGGGCAATTGAGGCCGGCGCGCTCGGCCGGCGCCAGGCGGATCTGCCGCATCAGGTCCGTATCGGAACCTGCCTCGGGCTTGTTGTCGTCCACGACGATCGCGGCCACGTCATGGCCGGCGAGACGCATCGCGAGCGCGGCCAGGCCAGCGAGCTTCGCGCTGGCCGAAGGGGCAGGGCCGCGGTGATCGGCCCCTTTGCCACTCACCCGCCCATGTACATGCTCCGGTCCGCGCCCTGCGCGGGTGCCTGGATTGCGGCCGGCGCCGGCGCTTGCTCGCGCTGCTCCTGCGGCAAGGCAGGCTTCTGCTCGCGGCTCAGGATCTCCTGCTGGCGCTCTTGCACGGCCAGCAAGCGCTGGCGGCGCTGCGCGTCTTCGGCCTGCCGCTGCTGGTAGAGGCGGGCGCTCTCGCGCGCGATGCCGGTAGCGTCGCGCTGCTGGGCGGGCTCCAGCTTCTCGCGGCGTTGAATGCGGCCGGGGTCCTGGCGGTCCAGTTCTTCGGATTGATCGAGGAAGCGGCGGTCGGCTTCACTGGGATACCAACCGCGTTGCATCATGGCATTGCGGATCCTGGCGAGATGGCGGGACTCCTGCTCGAACAGCTTCTGTTCCTGGCGCTCGGCCTCTTCCCGCTTTTCGTGTGCGTAGGCGGCGCGCTCGGCCATGGGGACGTGGCCGTCGGCCTTGAAGCGCGCCAGGGAGTAGGCTGCGTTCTCCCGTTCGGCGGCGTCGGCTCCGGGATCGTGGAGGGTCCGGTAGAGTGTTTCCACGCGCTCCCGGATGCTCGCCTGGTACCTGGCGTTCTCTGCCGCCAGGCAGGCCGTGTCGCCGGGCTTGCAGGCATCCGGGAACCAGCCGAAGCCGTAGTGCATGACCACGACCGCGATGCCGATCACCAGGGCGCCCGTGGCCCATAGCGTCAGCAGTCTGCCGGCCGGCATGCTGGCGCCGATCCTGACGCCGTTGCCGATGTCCTGCGAGGCGTAGACCCGGGCATCGTTGCTCCCGCCCCGTCCGGACGACGCACCGATCCCCACCCGCGTGCCGTTTCCCGTCCGCTTCGATACCCAGAATCTTCTACTCATGGCTCGCCCTGTCTGACCCTTGCACCCGCTCTGTGGCGGATGGCGGCGGCCATCATAGCACCCGGCGGCGAGCCGCGCCGCCCGGGCTATGGCGCGCCGGTCAGGCGCCGTCGGACAAAGGCGATATGCTCGCGCAGCACATAGAACTGGTCGGCGTAGGCCAGCGGCATCCTGAGCCGGTTGACGGCGTCCTCGATGTGGTCCAGCCGGGCGATCAGGGTGGCTTTCTCTTCCTCGGTGGGATCGACCAGCGCCACGCGTTCGATCTCGATCAGCGAGCCGTACCAGCGGTAGATCCGCGACTTGACGCGCCAGCTATAGAGCGAGGGCACCACCTTGAAGGCGGGGATCAGCAGCACCAGGATGGGCACCACCACCAGCAGCGCGCGGTCGAGCAGGCTGGCCAGCCAGAATGGCAGGTGCCGGTACAGGAAGCCTTTGCCCGAGGCGTAGTAGCGCGTGGCGTCGTCGCTGAGCGGGAACTCGTGCACGGTGGCCGAGGGGAATTGCCCCGCGCCCTGCAGCAAGCCGGGCTTGCCGTGGACTTCGCGCGCGGCCTCGATCAGCAGGTCGGACAGCGCGGGGTGCAGGTTGTCGCGCGCCACCAGTTCCACCGTGGGGCTGATCAGGTGGATCGGGTGGACGGGCAGGTTCTTGCCCAGGTCCAGCACGCCGGCCGGCAGGACCAGCTGCTGCAGGTAGAGGAAGCGCCGCGTGTACGCGTCGGCCTGGGCGAAGTCCAGCAGGCGGATGCCCGGCATGCGGAACAGCTTGCGCATGGTGGGGCCGGTGGCGGAGTCGCCGGTCAGCATGGCCACGTCGATCTTGCCGTCGAGCAGCGCCTGCGCCGCCTCGTCGCCGTCATGGGCGAGCAGCGTGGCGCTGCCGCCGGGCTCGATGCCATTGGCCTTGAGCAGCGTCAGCGCCAGCGCGCGGCTGCCGCTGCCTTCGCGGCCGATGGCGATGCGCGCCGTGCGGAAATCCGACAGCTTGTGCTTTTCCTTGCCGCGGTACAGCACGCTGATGGGCGCGTAGAACATGCTGCCGAGCGAGACCAGTCCCTCCTTGTTCACCTCGCCGGAGACGCCGCCCTGGACCAGGGCCACGTCGACGGACTGCTTGGGATCGGCCAGCCGCCCGACGTTCTGCAGCGAACCCTCGGACGGCAGCACAGTGAGCGTGATGCCGTTGCGCGCGAGGATCGCGCGGTACTTCTCGGCGGCGTTCCAGAACGAACTGTCCTTCGGCCCGGCGCTGATGGTGATGGCATTGGGCGGCGCCGGCTGGATCAGCCAGACCGCCAGCCAGGCGGCCGCGATGCAGAACACCACGGCGGGGCCGAAGGACACCGCCAGGTCGCGCCAGGAGATGGCGACGAAGCGGGCGCCCAGGCGGCGGATATCGGTTCTGGCGCGCGCCGCCGCGGGGGCGGAGGTGGCGTCGGGGCTGGCTCCGGGAGTGGTTTCCGGTCTGGCTTCGGGTGGCGTGGGCTTGGCTTGCCCGGAGTCTGGCGTCATCGGCTCGCGTGCGCTGGGATGGAGCGGCAGAATCATAGCACCGGCCCCGGCGGGCTTACCGCGCCGGGCGCCGCGGCGCCGGACCCGCCAGCGATAGCGCTGCTTCAGCTCCGATGGTCTAAGCTGAATATCCGCTCAATACCCGATGGAGGCCGATGTGCGTAGATATATTCCCATTGCCGCTTCGCTGTTCCTGCTCGGCGCAAGCGGTCTGGCCCTGGCCCACAACTGCCCGAACGAGATGAAGGCGATCGATGCCAAGCTTGCCACCAAGCCGGCGCTGTCGGCGGAAGACGCCGCCAAGGTGACCAAGCTGCGCGCCGACGGCGAGGCCTATCACAAGGCTGGCAAGCACGATGAGTCCATGAAGTCACTTGGCGAGGCAAAGAAGATTCTCGGCATCTAGACGACATATAGAAGAAGAACCATCCTGACGGATGCGGCGCCTGCGCCGCATCCGGCTTGCCGAAGAGCGCCATGCCGCTCACTTTCGGCCTGCGTTGCACTCATCCCGCCTGCCTGTCCCCCAGAATCGAGATCAATTCCGGCACCGTGCCTTGCGCGCGCTCGCTGTGGCTGGCCTGCTCATAGGTGTCCCGTACCGCTTCGGCAGTGGCGCGCGCGGCGCCAAGTTCCGCGGCCATGGTGGTGTAGTAGCCCATGTCCTTGAGCGCGTTGGCGAGCGAGAAGCGGAAGCCCGAGTTGTCCTGTGCTTCGATATAGGGGCGCAGGCGGTTGAGCACGACGCCGTCGCCACCGCCCTTGGAGAGCACTTCGAGCAGCACCGCCGGGTCCACGTCGGCGCGTTCGGCGCACGCGGCGGCCTCGGCCAGCACGGCGGAGAAGCCGAGCGAGACGTAGTTGTGCAGCAGCTTGAGCCGGTGGCCGGAGCCGACGGGGCCGGCATGGACGATATTCTCGGCAAAGCAGGCCAGCAGCGGCCGGTATTGCTCGAACAGTTCGCGCTCGCCGCCGACGATGAGATTGAGACGCCCTTCGGCGGCTTCCCTGGGCGTGCGCGTCATCGGCGCATCGAGAAAGCGGCCGCCGGCCCTGGTCACGGCGTCCGCGATGCGCACGGTGGACGAGGGGATGGCGGTGGAGCAGTCGATCACCACCGTGCCCGGGCGCAGCCCGGCGAGCACGCCATCGGGGCGGAACAGGACGTCTTCGACTTCCGGCGTGCCGGTGACGCAGAGGATCACGGCGTCGGCGGCGCGCGTCACTTCGGCGGGAGTGGCGGCGGTGGTGGCGCCCGCGGCCAGCAGCTTGTCCAGCGGCTGGTTGCCCGGATGGTCGAGCAGCACCAGCGGGTGGCCGTGCTTCGCGATATTGGTGGCGATGCCGTGGCCCATCATGCCGATGCCGATCATGCCGATTGTCTTCATGTTGTCTCCGTTTCGATGCCGGGCTGGCGGTTTTCCGATGGCCGCGCGCGCTTCAGGCGCGCTTGCCGCCGAGGCCGCCGGCGCAGATGTACTTGATCTCGACGTAGTCCTCGATGCCGTATTTCGAGCCTTCGCGGCCCACGCCGGATTCTTTCACGCCGCCGAAGGGCGCGACCTCGGTGGAGATGATGCCTTCGTTCAGGCCGACGATGCCGACCTCCAGCGCTTCGGCCACGCGCCAGGAACGCTCGTAGCTGCCGGTGTAGAAGTAGGCGGCCAGCCCGAACGGGGTGTCGTTGGCCATGGCGATGACTTCCTCGTCCGAGGAGAAGCGGATCAGCGGCGCCACCGGGCCGAAGGTTTCCTCGTTCATCAGCCTGGCCTTGGGCGAGACCTCGGTGAGGATGGTCGGCGTGAAGAAGTGCCCGCCCAGCGGGTGCGGCTGGCCACCCGTGAGCACCCTGGCGCCGAGCCCGACCGCGTCCTCGATATGCTCCTTGACCTTGCGCACCGCGGCGTCGTCGATCAGCGGGCCGAGGTCCACGCCGTCGTCCAGGCCGTCGCCCACCACCTGTGCTTCCACCGCGGTCCTGAGCTTTGCCGCGAAGGCGTCGTAGATGCCGTCCTGCACGAAGATGCGGTTGGCGCAGACGCAGGTCTGGCCGGCATTGCGGAACTTGGAGGCCATCACGCCCAGCACCGCGGCGTCGAGGTCGGCGTCGTCGAAGACGATGAAGGGCGCGTTGCCGCCCAGTTCCATCGAGACTTTCTTGACCGTGCCCGCGCACTGCGCCATCAGTTCCTTGCCGACTTCGGTGGAGCCCGTGAACGAGAGCTTGCGCACCACCGGGCTGCCGGTCAGCTCGCGGCCGACCACGCCGGCGGAGCCGGTCACCACGTTGAACACGCCGGGCGGGATGCCGGCCTCGCTGGCCAGTTCGGCCAGGGCCAGCGCCGAGTAGGGCGTGGCCGAGGCGGGCTTGACCACGATGGTGCAGCCGGCGGCCAGCGCGGCCCCCGCCTTGCGCGTGATCATGGCGTTGGGGAAGTTCCACGGCGTGATGGCGGCCACCACGCCGATCGGCTGCTTGATCACCACGATGCGGCGGTCGCTGGCGGGGGCGGGGATGATGTCGCCGTAGATGCGCTTGGCCTCTTCGGAGAACCACTCGATAAAGCCCGAGCCGTAAGCGATCTCGCCGCGCGACTCGCGCATCGGCTTGCCTTGCTCGGTGGTGAGGATGGTGGCGAGATCCTCCTGGTGCTGCATGCACAGCTCGTACCAGCGGCGCAGCATCCTGGCACGCTCCTTGGCGCTGGTGGCGCGCCATGCCGGCAAGGCCTGGCCGGCCGCAGCGATGGCGGCCTGCACGTCAGCGCCGGTCATGCGCGGCACCGTGCCGATCACGGCGCCGGTGGCGGGGTTGGTGACCGACAGCGTCTCGCGGCCGGTGGCGTCTACCCAGCGACCGCCGACATGGCATTGCTGGCGAAACAGCGAAGGACGGGTGATCTTCATGGTCAGGCGCTCCGGGCGGGCATTGGCCGCATCGATGGAAAGGAACAGTGAGAGGGGGAGGGTGAGGGCGCTGCTCGTGCCGCCTGATGCCAGCAGGTTGCCGGGCCGTTCGCCGCGCTGCAGGGCCGCAAGGCCGTCGATGGCTTGGTGTCTCCTGTGCGGTGACTGGCGATGGCGCCTCTGCGGGCGTTCGGAGACGCCGGTCCCGAGGCGGGGACGCGGTCGCGCTGGTCAGTAATTTGTATTACAAATTTATATGATGAGTTTGTCAACCACTTTGTTCCCGGTGCTATCATCGGCACGGAACGATGGCCAGCGCGGGCAACCGCGCCGGCAAGAAGAACAAGAAGCACGAGAAGCACGAGAAGCACGAGAAGCACGAGAAGCCACGGATGCCGCCCGATAGCGAAGCCGATACCGATAGCCGCACCCAGCCAGTCCGAGACGGAGCCCGCATGCGCACCGACACCCTGAACGCCACGGCCTCGCCGCGCAAGCCGCCCGGCGAGATGACGCTGGCCGACCGCATCACCGAGCTGCTGGCAAGCCAGATCCGCAAGGGCACCTATCCGGTCAATGCGCGCCTGCCCACCGAGAAGTTCATGACCGAGGAATACGGCGTGAGCCGCACCGTGGTGCGCGAGGCCATTTCGCGGCTCAAGTCGGAGGGACTGGTGGAAACCCGCCAGGGCAGCGGCACCGTGGTGCTCGACCCCAAGGCCAGCGAGGCCTTCCGCCTCGGCCGCAACGACGATAACCCCGCGCTGGGCGTGGTGCGCATCATCGAGCTGCGGCGCGGCATCGAAGCCGAGATGGCGGCGCTGGCGGCGGAGCGCCGCAGCGAGGCCGGGATGGCGCGGATCCGCCGCGCGCTCAAGGCCATCGACCGTGCGGCGGCGGCCGGCGGCGATGGCGTGGAGGAGGACCTGGCCTTCCACATGGCCGTGTCGCGCGCCACCGGCAACCCGCACTACACCGAACTGCTGGGCCTGCTGACGCGCGCGCTGCAGGACGCCATCCGCCTCACGCGCGGCAACGAAGCGAAGCGCGCCGATCTGGCCGCGCAGGTACGCGCGGAGCACGAAGCCATGTGCGCCGCCATCGAGGCGCGCGATCCCGAGGCCGCGCGCAAGGCCGCCTTCCTGCATATGAAGAACACGGCGGACCGCATTGCCCACGCCGACCAGAGCTACTGGACCGGCAACAGCCGCGCGGCCGCGCAGCGCCTGGCGCGGGCAGACCTGGGCGAGGTGCTGCGGCGGCCGTCCGCGCGACGCTAGTGTCCCGGGTCGAGCCGCGCTGGCGGCCGGGCAGCGTACGCATGGCGTGGCGGACGCAGGCAAGTCCGGGCGGCAATCCAAGGGGGGCCGGGCCTTAGCCCGGGATCTCACGCAGACGGCGCGAACGCCGCGGTGCTGCCGGGCTTGCGCAGCATCTTGTCCACCTCGCCGGCATGGAGTTCTTCGAGCTGGATCATCTGGCGCGCGTATTCTTCGAGCGCCACCGAGCGGTCTTCGACCAGCGCCAGGAGTTCGCGGTAGAGCTTGAGGGCGGCCATCTCGGCGTCGAGCGATTCGCGCAGGATGGCGGCGGTGTCGAAGGTGTGGCTGTCGAGCAGCTTGCCGATGGCCAGGGACGGATAGGCGCCCAGCGTGGTGATCCATTCCCCGGCCTGCTGCGCATGCAGCAGCGATTCGTTGGCCTGGTCGCGCAGCCACGACACGATGGGAATGCGGCCGAAGCCGAACACCAGCAGCGAGTAGTGCGTGTAGCGGACCACGCCGGCCAGTTCGGCCTCGAGGATCCCGTTCAGCACGGTGACGATCTTTGCCTTGTCCTCGTTGTTCATTTCAGCCATGGCTGTGTCTCCGGTTGGCTACGTCCCGCCGCGCGATGCCGTGGCGATGCTATGCCTTGGTCGCGATCATCATCGAATCCGCACCGCTGAGCGGTTCCACGCGCGCCTGCGCGAAGCCGGCCTGCCTGGCCCAGTCGCAGCATTGCGTGCCGGTGTAGTCGAATCCGCCCGGTGTCTCGATCAGCATGTTCAGGCTCATCAGCAGGCCGAACGCGTTCTGCCGGCGCGCGTCGTCGATCATGGCGTCGTAGACGATCAGGCGACCGCCCGAGGGCAGCGCCGCGTGGCACTGCCGCAGCAGATGCAGCTTCTGCTCCAGGTCCCAGTCATGGAGGATATGGCCCATCACCAGCACGTCGGCCTGCGGGCAGGGATCGTTGAAGAAATCGCCGGGGTAGAAGCGCAGCCGGTCCTGCAGGCCATGCTCGGCGACGTAGGCGTCGAACACCGGCCCGACCGCGGGCAGGTCGAAGCCGCCGCCGCGCAGGTGTGGATGGGCCAGCGCAAGCTGTACCGGCAGCGCACCCTGGGCGGCGCCGATATCGATGACGGTCTTGCATTCCTGCCATGGAAAGCGCTGCGCCATGGCTTGCGCGGCGGCCAGGCTGACCCCGGTCATCGCCCGCAGGAACCCGCGCAGCCCCGCTTCGTCGCGATAGAGCGTGGCGAACGGGTCGGTGCCCTCGGCGGCATCGCCCTGCGGCTTGCCGGTGCGCAGCGAGTCGGTGAGCGCCCCCCAGGCGGGGTAGAGGCGTGCGTTGGCCATCTCCAGCAGGCCGCCGACATAGGTGGATTTCGCCTTGTCGAGAAAATGGTCCGCTTCCGGCGTGTTGCGGTACCTGCCGGCGCCGCCTTGTCCACCGCCTTCCTGTCCGCCGCCTTGCCCGCCGTCCTCGCGGTCGAGCACGCGCAGCGCAACCAGCGCATCGAGGAAATCCGCGGCGCCGCGCGGATGCAGGCCTAGCGCCGCGCCCAGCGCGCCGGCATCGAGCGGCTGCCGCGCCAGTTGGGTGAACACGCCAAGTTCCACGGCGCTCAGCATGGCCTTGGCGGCCCAGAATCCCATGCCGAGCTGCAGCAGGTGCTGGGGCGAAAGCGCTGCCCCTGCGTCTGCCGGCGCACGCTGGGTGTCGGCTTCGTTTTGCATAGGTCACCTCATCACGGTGGGCACGGCGGTGGGGAGGATGCTAGCTAACTCTAGATGCCGGGCCGGTCGAAATCCAGCCGGGCCCCGCCTGCAGGCGAGGGTGCGTATTACAACGCCGGGTAAAGCGCACACGCGGGAAGCGCATGGCGCACGTGCCGCTTGCTGCTCGCTGTCGGCATGGGCCGCCCGCCTGCGCCCGCCGTGGCGGGGCCATGGCCGCCGGCCTGGACCCGGTACGGATTTTGCCCCGATCAACCATGGTGGAGGGGCGTTGGTCCCCTCCGGAACGACATTGGGGATAGCCATGGGTACGTGGACAGACGAATACGGCCGGCAACGGTATGCGCCGGGCGGCGCGGATGCGCCCGGCAACGACGACGGAGCGCGTGCGACAAGGCGCGCGCAGCGGCACGCGTGGTATTCCGGCGATCGCAACGACGATAGCTGGCGTCTCGGCGAAGACGAAATCGCGCGCTACGAATCGCGCTATCCGCAGGCCCGGTTCCGCCGGCCGGCGAGCGCCATTGCCGGCATGGGCGGTGGCGAGCGCCAGCCCTGGGGGCAGGGCCGTTGGGACCGCGGCCGCGATGAGGCGCTCGTATCGCCCGCGTCGCGCCGCCCGGACGGCGATGGCTATGCCAGCACCCAGGGCACGGCCGCACCGGATGGCGCCCCCGGCGGGCGGGGCTACGTCAGCGGTTACGCCAGCGGTTATGCGGACGGCTACCGCGCCGCGCAGCGGGCACGCGCGACGCCCGGCGTCGCCACGGCGGGGCCGGGCGCGGGGATGGCCGGCCCGGATGAATACCAGGGGGCCGGGTATGAGCGGAGCGGGTACGAACGCGGCCGGCGCATGGGTCCGAAGGGCTACCGCCGCTCGGACGAGAGCCTGCGCGAGGAAGTATGCGAGCGGCTTGCCTGCGACCACACGCTCGACGTGAGCGAAGTCACGGTTTCGGTAAGCGGGGGCATGGTCACGCTGGAGGGCACGGTCACCCAGCGGCACATCAAATACGAAATCGAAGAGGTGGCCGACGATGTGTACGGCGTCACCGAGGTGATCAACCAGATCCGGGTGCGGCCGTATGGGGTGCTGGCTTCGGAGTAGGCGGGCGGCGGCGTCGGCACGGCGTCGCATTCCGGCCCTGACGCCGCGCGGCGCCACCCATGCCACGGTGGCCCGCCACGCAGGCGGCGGGGCCTACGGCGCCGGCACCTGCCGGCGGGCGCGGCACAAGTGGGTGACGGCCAGCGCCAGCCCGAGCAGGCAGGCCAGGCTCCAGGCGTAGGCATGGGTATAGCCAGGCCAGTCCGGGGGCATGGCACTGGCTTCCAGCACGCCGTAGAAGACATTGCCGATCAGCGCCACCCCGACCGAGTTGCCGACCTGTTGCACGGTAGCCAGGACGCCGGAGGCGACGCCTGCGTGCCGCTCTGGCATGCCCGCCAGCACTGCGGATGCCAGCGGCGCCATTACCATGCCGATACCGGCGCCTTGCACCGCCAGAAGCCCGAGCATCGCCGCCACCGGCGCGGTGGCATGCGCATGCCACGGCAAGAGCGCATTGGCCAGTTGCAGCCAGTGGCCTGCGGCCAGCAGCAGCGCGCCGTAGGCGATGGACGAGCGACCCAGCCGCGCGGCAATGCGCGGCGCCGCCAGCGAGGCGCCGAAGAAGCCCAGTGCCAGCATGGTGAAGGCCCCGCCGCCTTGCAGCGGGCTCAGGCCGAGTCCGTCCTGCAGGTACAGCGCGAGCACGAAATAGAACGATGCATTGCCGGCATAGAAGGCCAGCGTCACCGCCAGCCCGCGCGCGAAGCCCGGCGTGGCGAACAGCGCGGGGCTGACCAGCGGCTGGCCGCCACGGGCCTGCAGCCGGCGCTGCTGCCATGCGAACAGCGCCAGCAGCGGCGGGGCCAAGGCCAGCGCCAGCAGCGTTGCTGGCGGCCAGCCTTGCTGGCGGCCCTCCACCAACGGCCACACCAGCGCGCACAGGGCCGTGGCAAGCAAGGCCATGCCGCGCAGGTCCGGCTTGCTGCCCGGGACCCGCGGCGCGGCGCGCAGCACGCGCGGCGCCAGCAGCAGCGCCGCCGCGGCCACCGGCACGTTGATCAGGAAGCAGGCGCGCCAGCCCAGGCCGCCCGGGTCGGCACGGATCAGCGCGCCGCCGAGCAGCTGGCCGAGCAGCGCGGCAAGCCCGAGCGTGAGCCCGTAGGCGGCAAAGGCGCGCGCGCGTGCCGGCCCGGTGTAGGCCAGCGACAGCATGGCCAGCACCTGCGGCTGCAGCAAGGCGCCGCCCAGGCCCTGCGCCACGCGCGCCGCCACCAGCGCGCGGGCGTCCGGCGCCAGTCCGCACGCGGCGGAAGCCAGCCCGAACAGCGCCAGGCCCAGCATGAACATGCGACGGCGCCCGAGCATGTCGCCCAGGCGCCCGCCGGTGATCAGGCCGGCCGCGTTGGCCACGCCGTAGCCGGCCACCACCAGCTGCAGCGCAGGGCAGCGCTACGGCTGGCTCGGGGCTGGGCGAGGACATGGCGGGGTTCCGGTCGGGATCCATCAGGCAGGGAACAGGCAGGCGACAGGCAGGCGACAGGCAGGCGTCGGCGGATCGTCAGTCAAGTCCGCGCACGAAGCCGAGGATGTCGGCAGACAGCCGCGCCCCGTGCGTGTAGGGCAGGCCGTGCGGTGCGCCTGCGTACACGGCGAGGCGCGCATCGGGCAGCAGCGCAGCCGTGCGCTGCGCGGTGAGCGGCAGGGGGCAGGACACGTCGTTGTCGCCGTGCACCAGCAGCGCCGGCACGCGGATCGCCGGCAGCTCGGCGCGGAAATCCGCATACGCGTTGGCATGGTTGCAGCCGAGCAGCGCCGGCAGCGAAGTCTGCAACGCCATCGCGCGCACCCATTCCAGCCGTGGCGCAGAGCACAGCCCGCCGCCGAAGGGCGCGAGGTTATTCTCCACCCACAGCGGGAAATCGCCGGCCAGTTCGCCTGCGACCTGCTCGAGCAGGGCGGGGGCGATGCCGTCGGGGTTGTCCGCGCTCTGCGCCAGGCACGGCGTGGTGCAGCCCACCAGCACCATGCCGGCGACGCGGCTGGCGCCATGGCGCGAGAGATAGCGCACGATCTCGCCGGCAGCCATCGAATGCCCCACCAGCGTGACGCGCCGCAGGTCCAGGGCCTCGATCACATCGGCGAGGTCGTCGGCCAGCGTATCGAAGTCATAGCCGCGGCCCGGATCGCCCGAGCGCCCGTGGCCGCGCCGGTCGTAGGCAATGCAGCGCAGGCCGGCGGCGCGCAGCGCCACCATCTGGGCACCCCAGGAATCCGAGTACAGGGCCCAGCTGGCAACGAACAGCACCACCCCGGCGGCGCTGCCGTCGTGCCAGTCGCGCACGAACAGCGAAACGCCGTCGCGGGTTTGCACGTAGTCCATCGGGAGGAGTGGGGCGGTGGTAGACGTGGTAGACGTGGCGGCGGGAGAAGCGGGAGAAGCGGGAGAAGCAGGATAAGCGGGTTCGAGGCGGGCAAGGCTGGCTGCGGGCATGGCGGTCGGCTCCGGTTGAGCTTGCCTGGCGGTTCCAGGCAAGCTCAGTGTCGGCGCTGGCGCGCGGCGGGCCAATTACCGGGGAGGTAATCGGAAGCCTTCGGAAGGCGTTGGCGGCGGTGGCTCGCTGGCGCGGAAAACGCGAGGCGACGGCATCGCGCAGGGAGCGCATCCGCTGGCCGCGGGGCCTGGTCTCTCTCCCGGGCAGCCTTGTTGCCCGCCGAATCCCCTTGCTGCGATACTGCGGTTCTCATCAGAGACGAGATACCGCCGGCATCCGCGGCGGCCCCGGGAGACGGCCATGGCGCAATTGCGGTTCCACGAACTGCCGGCGCAGGAGCGCGACGACTTCGCGTCCGCCTGCGCGCTGCACGGTTTTGCCCTTGAGGACTTCGAGGTCAGCGCGCAGGATGGGCGGGACGGCGCTCCTGGGCACGCGTCCCGCAGCATCACCGTGGCCCGCGTGACCGGGGGTGAAGCCAGGGAATACCGCGACGGTGTCCAGGGTGCGTGGACGGCCGTCTTCGAACGCGACCTCGCGCAGGATGTGTTCGGATTCCCGCTGGCGGATTAGCCGGTGTCTCCGCCAGGCGGGAAAGCATCCGCCCGGCCGGCCGGGTTGTCGGGCCGCGGGACCTATCCGGACGCCTTGGCCGCCGCCTGCGTGCGCGCGCGCACGGTAGCGCGGCTCGAGCTTGCCGGTGACGAGCGGATGGCCTCTTCCAGCGCATCGGCAAGCGCGCGCGTACGGCGCTCGGCTATCTGCTGCAGCGTGGGCTCGCACGATGACGGGGGCTGGGCGGGCAATGCACCCACCTGCGCCGCGCCATCCGGGCGGCTGGCCGCATCGGTCATTGGTTTCGGGTCATGGAACATGTGGGCAAAGGTGTTGGGTCCTGGGGCTGCCGTCACCGGCAGGGCATGGCGCCGCCACGTGCGGCCTGGCCGCATTTTGCGCCGGCGCGGCACCGGTGCGCTGCCCCCTTGTTGGTGTAGGCGCGAAGAACTATTGACGCGGCTGCGGCGTTCGGCGCATGGCGGATTCCCTGCGCGGCCGGGCGCGCATGCCGGGCGGAAAAAATGGGGACGCGGCACTCGGCCCGCGTCCCCGCAAGCCCCAGCCATGTGACAAATGGCTTCCCGTCATGCGATGCTGAACTGGCAGGAATCGTGCCACTCGCGCCAGGACAATTCGCCCGGGCGCAGGCGATGCCGGGTGTCCGCGGGTGGCCGGTCTCTGCGCGGTCGGCGCGCGGCAGCCTGAGGGGTCGCCGGTGCACGAATGCCGGCCGCGGGGTATCCCGAACTTTCCTGCTCATGTAAAAAAGTCGCATGGCCCCGTGCGGTGGTCATCCCGCGCGCGACAGGTAAAAAAATGCCCGCCGGTCTGGTCCGGAGGGCATTGACGAAGTGAGATGGGCGAGCGCTTTGGTTTCCCGCCCGCGCATAGTGTCTCACCATGAGCGTCGATCGGCTGCCCCAATACCGGGGGGTTTGTGCTTCGTCACTCACTTGACACGCATCAAAAAATAAATGCGACAGCGATGGCAGCGGAGCCGGTGTCGGCCCGATCCAGGTGCTGCATGGGCTATGCATTGCGCTGTGCGTGGACCGCTCTCCTGGCTTGCCGGCGCAGGTTCCTCGCCTTGCCATTTGCCCAGCTCATTTGCCATGTGATCCCGGCACCCGGAACGAGGCCACCCGGGCGGCGCACGGCATGGTGCGCATGGCAAGAGTTTCAAGGCCGCGCCGGACCGCATGCGCCGGACTCGCCGGATTCGCCGGCGAGCTCGCGTACGAGCCGGACTACTTCGTCGGGGTGGCAAGGCTTGGGGCAGTAGCGCACGCTAGGGTTGGCGATGGTGGGCACAGGGCGCATGCTGGTCGAGATTACCAGCGGCGTGGCACAGAGCGCGTGGTCGTGCAGCAGCATGCCGCACAGCACCGCGCCGTCGCCATGCGGCATGATCCAGTCGGTCACTACCACGCTGGGATGCACGCGTTGCGCCATGAAATAAGCGCTGAATCCGTCGGCGGCGCGCTCCACGATATAGCCGGCGTCCTCAAGCGCGCACGCCAGCGCATCTGCCACGCCGGGTTCATCGTCGACCACGAGGATGGTTTGACAGGGACGCCGCATGGAATCTGCCTATGATGAGTTTGTCGTAGAAGACACTGCTCCACGCAAGGCCCGGGCCAGAAGCCCGCTGCCTGCCACCGCCAGCCGGAACCTGCCCATGCCCGTCGTGCAACCCGTGCCACCAGTGTCAGATATGCCAGGGCGCCCAAAGGGGCCGGACATGGCTGCCGCGCCGGTCGCGCGCAGCGATATCCCGGCCCGCCTTGACCGCTTGCCGTGGTCGCGCTGGCACTGGCGCGTGGTCATCGCGCTGGGCGTGGCATGGGTGCTCGACGGACTGGAGGTGACGCTGGTCGGCTCGCTCGGCGGCGTGCTGGAGCGTCCCGACGGCCTCGGCCTGGATGCGGCGCAGGTGGGCTGGCTCGGCTCCCTGTACGTCGCGGGCGCGGTGGCGGGCGCGCTGGTGTTCGGACGGCTGGCGGACCGCCTCGGACGCAAGACCTTGTTCCTGGCGACGCTGGCCGTGTACATGGCCGCCACGCTCGCCACGGCATTCTCCACGGGCTTCGTGTTCTTCGCGGTGTGCCGCTTCCTGACCGGGCTCGGCATCGGCGGCGAATACGCGGCGATCAATTCGGCCATCGATGAGCTGATCCCGGCCCGCGTGCGCGGCCGCGTCAACCTGGCCATCAACGGCAGCTTTTGGCTCGGCGCGGCACTGGGCGCCGGGCTGAGCCTGCTCCTGCTGGATCCGCGCGTACTGGGCCCGGCGCTGGGCTGGCGCGCCGCGTTCGCACTCGGCGCCGTGCTGGCGCTGGCCATCCTGCTGGTACGGCGCGATGTGCCCGAGAGCCCGCGCTGGCTGCTGTCGCACGGGCGCGAGGCGGAGGCGGGCCGCATCGTGGCGGACATCGAGTCGCAGGTGATCGCGCAATACGGCGCATTGCCGCCCGCGGCGGGCACGATCACCTTCGTGCGCCGCGCCACGCCCGCGCTGCGCGAGGTCGCCGGCGTGCTGTTCCGGCGCTAGCGCATGCGCAGCGCGGTGGCGCTGGCGCTGATGGTGTCGCAGGCATTTTTCTACAACGCGATCTTCTTCACCTATGCGCTGGTGCTGACGCGTTTTCACGGCGTGCCGGACAACCGCGTGGGGCTGTATATGTTTCCGTTCGCGCTGGGCAATGTGCTCGGGCCGCTGCTGCTGGGCCCGCTGTTCGACAGAGTCGGCCGGCGCCGCATGATCGGGCTGACCTATGTGCTGTCCGGCGTGGGCCTGGCGCTGACCGGCTGGGCCTTCGTGCAAGGCTGGCTCGACGCGCGCAGCCAGGCCCTGTGCTGGTCGGTGGTTTTCTTCCTGGCGTCGGCCGCGGCCAGTTCGGCGTATCTCACGGTCAGCGAGGTGTTTCCGCTGGAAACGCGCGCGCTGGCGATCTCGGTGTTCTACGCTGTAGGAACAGGGAGCGGCGGATTTATCGGCCCGCTGCTGTTCGGCGCGTTGATAGAAAGCGGCAGCCGCGTGGCGGTGGCTACCGGCTACGGCATCGGGGCGCTGCTGGTGATCGCCGCGGGCCTGTTTGCCTTGCGCTACGCGGTCAACGCAGAGATGCGCCCGCTGGAAGACATCGCGCCGCCGCTGTCCGCGGACCCGGCGCAAGCGACGCGGGAATAGCGCCAGGCCCGGGCATGCCGCCCCTGTACTCTGCCCGTGCTGCATGCAAGGCGCGCATCGCCGGGCGCGCTGTCAGCCCCGGCCATGCGCAGGGCAAGCTGGCACGATTTGCGCGTGAAGCTCGCCCGTTCCCAGCCGACCAGGAGCCACCATGACGATGGATGACTATCAAGCCTGCATCGACGCGTGCAATGCCTGCGCCGCGGCGTGCAACCACTGCGCGGCGTCGTGCCTGCAGGAAGGGCAGGCCGCGGACATGACGGAATGCATCCGGCTGGACATGGAGTGCGCCGCCTTGTGCCAGCTTGCCGCCGCCGCGATGGCGCGCGGCAGCCCCTATGCAGCGGAGATATGCCGCTTGTGCAGCAAGGCCTGCGAGGCCTGCGCCAGCGAGTGCGGACGACATGCCGTGCGGCACTGCCAGGTCTGCGCGATTGCCTGCAAGCTGTGCGCGGACGCGTGCCACGGCATGGCATAAGGCGCGCTGATGCACATCACACGCGCAATGATCTGCGCGCGTGACATGCACCTGTGACATGCACCTGTGACACGGGCGGAGCAGTCGGCGCGCGCAGGTAACGATTACCATCGTGCGCCTTTGTTTCCGGCCACGTGAACCCATGCGTGTTCGTCCGCATCGCGCCCGGCGCAGGCCGCCGGGAGGCCGCCAGGCAAGCGCTGCCAACGCATGCCGCCCGCCCCGCGCGAGCACTCCCCCCCGAGCGGCCCGCATGCTTGTCGGACGGCGTCTGACTGGCACATGTCTGGCTTGGGAAGAGACCAGGCGCTCCGCATGCGAGCGACCCTTTTCCTCTCTTTTCCTCTCCGAGGAGGTACCTATGAAGCATTCATTCGCCAAGGCCCTGCTGATGGCAGGCGCCGCCATGGCTTCGGTTTGCGCGCTGGCCCAGGGCGTGGGCGTGCAGGAGCCCCGCAGTCCGTATTCGCAGGGCGGCATGTCCAATAGCGGCGCCGGCCTGACCGACCCCTACGCCGGTGCCCGCGCGCCGGACAAGTTCGACCCTTACACGCAGGGCGCCAGCCAGCCCGTGCGCACCGACCTGGCCCCCACGCAAGAGCCCTACATGGACCAGAGCCAGAATGCGCAGCTGGCCTACATGGACCGTTCGCGCTGGCTGGGCCCCACGCTGGGCACGCGCCTGGGCCTGCGCAGCCGCTTCCTGGACGGGGCCTGAGATCCGGCGCCTCATAGGCTGGCCGTGATCTTGATTTCCGACTTCCGCCCCAGCAGGTGAAGTGCCGGGGGCGGCATGCATCGGCGCCCATGCCAGTCGCGCAACGCCATGGCCGGGAAGATCAGGCCGAGGGCACCGGATCCTTGCGCCGGAATGCCGCCTGCGCGGTGGCGATCACCCGGCCCTGGCTGTCGGTGACTTCTGCATTGGAGAAGAACACGCGCCGTCCGCCGCCCACGCGCCGGCCTGTCACCACCAGCGGTTCGAGTTGCCCCGACGAGACATAGTTGACGTTGAGCGAGATGGTGGTGGCGGCGCGCCGCACGCCACCTTCCGGGAACAGGCCGGCATAGCCGCCGGCGGCGTCCAGCAACGTGGCCAGGATGCCGCCCTGGACCACGCCGGTGTTGTTGAGATGCGCGGGCTGGGGCACCAGCGCCATGCGTACCAGGTCCGGCTGCCACTCCACGATGGTGACGTTGAGGGATTCGAGGAAGGGGTTCTCCAGCGCATAGGGCTGGTTTGCGGGGGTCTTGTCGGACATGGCTTGCAGCGGTCGGCAATCGAATGGAATGGCCGACATGATAGCTGGCGGCGGCGAACCGTTCTTCATATCATCGAAGGGCAGCCTTCGGCTTGCGCCACGATGCCGTGCCGGGCTGCCTTGCCTTCAGGGAGACCGCCATGCCCCGCCGTCCATCTGTCCTGGCCGCAGCGTTTGCGCCGGCCGTCGCCGGCGGCTTTGCCGTGGCCCTGGCCATGCCTGCCGGCGCCGCGCCGGGTGCCGATGCGAAACTCGTCGCCGAGGCCACGCAAGGCCAGCTCAAGGCGCTCAAGGGCAAGGTCTTCGACAAGTCATGCAATGAGTCGGTGGACTACGATGCCGCCGTCGTCGACCTGAACGGCGATGGCCAGCCCGAGGTTTTCACCAATTTCTACGGCACTTGCGTGGGCGGCATGGCCGGCGTCTCGATGCAGTTGTACGTGAAGGATGGCAGCGGGCGCTGGCAGCCGCAGTTCGGCTTTCCGGGGCAGGCCACGGTGCTCAAGACGAAGCACCTCGGCTATCCGGACATCGAGATCGGCGGGCCGGGCAATTGCTTTCCGGTCTGGCGCTGGAACGGCGCGCAGTATGCGCCGTACAAGAAGTGCGCGCGCTAGCGGCGGCGGCTCAGGGCAGCGCGCGCAGTGCCAGGAGCCCGCAGCCACCCAGCGCGCCGCTCAGCGCGCCACTCAGGCTGGCCGCGCGCAGCCAGGCCATCGACTGCCGCAGGCCGGCCTTCATGCCGCGCTCCGCGCCGCGGCCAGCACGGCCGCCATGACCGCGGCGGGAATCGCCAGTCCGGCCCACGCGCGCAACGCGCTGCCGGCGGCGAACACCCATAGCACCGCGCACGCGTACAGCGAGAACGACAGCAGCGTGGCGGTCGTCACCGCCTCGGACGGCGGCATCGGCAGCACCACCGCCAGCAGGCCGGTGGCCAGGGCTGCCAGCACATAGCCGCCACCGATCGCGGCCACCACGCGCGAGGCAACATCCAGGCGGTAGCGGCCGTTCCGGCTCAAGCCCATGTCCGCGCCTCCCGGGCAGCCCGGCCGGGCACAACAATCCGTAGCGGGGCAGTGGAAATGAGTCGATGCATTGGCTATATGTCCTATGGAAGAGGGCCGTATTGCGCGGCAGGCGGCCCGCCGCGCAAGAGGCCGGCCGCAGGCGACGCCTGATGGCCCTGTTGGTCGCATATGATAATCGTTCTCATTTGAGTTGTGTGGATCCGGGCGGATTCCCGGTGCTGGCTGGCCTGTTATGTGCTTGCTGCCGGAGGCCGTATTACTGGGCGATCTGCCGCGTTTTTGGCTCTCGCAAGAGGCGGTTTCCGCGCTCGGCTATCATGTGCGAGCTTCGGGGATATGGGTGTGCGGTGAGCGCCGCATGGAGAACCCCCTGTCCCGCATCCTTTACTGGTTTCTATCGTGTCTTCCGCTATTCCCGCTGTTCTTTCCGCCGACGTCAAACGAGTAGCCGCCATTGTCTGGATACGGGTCCAGATGGAGCGGCTGGGCATCACCGCCGATGACATCGAGGCGGCGCAGGCAGCCGCGGCGCCGAAGGCTGAACCTGTGGCCGAACCCGGCGGCGGGCAGCAAATCCTGCCGGTGGCGGAACTGCTTGCCGCGCCGCTCGCGGAGCCTGCCGCGAAGATTGCTGCCGCCCTGGACACGGAAGTGGCGGCGGAAGTTGAGCCGCTAGTGGAGGCGGACGTTGAAGCGGAGGTTGAGGCGGAAGTTGAAGCGGAAGTTGAAGCGGTCGCCGAACCCGAGGCGGAAGCCGACGTCATCGCGGAGCCGGCCGGCCCGGTTCAGGGGCTGTTGCCAGCGGCACCTGTCACGGCGCCGCCGATGGTGGCGCCGCGGCCGCGGCGCAAGAGGAGGCGTGGCCAGCGCAATGCGGCCGATGTCGCCTCGCCCGGATCGGCACTGGCAGTAGCGCCGGAAGCCGCGGCGTCAGCTGCGGGTTTGCCGAAAACTGTGGCGGAGCCAGAAGCCGAACCGAAAGCCGAGCCAAAAGCCGAGCCAAAAGCCGAGCCAAAAGCCGAGCCAAAAGCCGAGCCAAAAGCCGAGCCAAAGGCCGAGACCGCGCCCGTCGTCACCCCTGCTGCGGCCCCGGCGGCTCCCTCCGGCCCGCGCCGCTACCGCAACGCCGAAGGGCAGGTCTGGGACGGCGAGGGCGCGATGCCCTCGTGGCTGCTGCGCGCGGTCAATGCCGGCCAGTCGGTCGAGCATTTCCGCGTGGGCTGAGGGCAGACGGGGCGCCGGCAGTCCGGTGCCC
>NZ_JBFTND010000013.1:0-96943 GCF_056397305.1 Cupriavidus sp. 05N40 | reverse complement strand
AGGCAGATCAGGCCGCGCCCGTACTTCGCCATGAAGTTGATTGCCTCGGGTGTGACGAAATCGGCAGCCAGGACCAGGTCGCCCTCGTTTTCGCGGTCTTCCTCGTCGACCAGGATGACCATGCGGCCGGCACGGATTTCGGCAATGATTTCTTCGGTACGGGCGATTGTCATGGATGGCAGGCTGGAGAACTGGCTGAAATTGGGGCGGAGTGCTTTGAAATTCGGGGCGGGATGGGATTGCTGGCCGGCTGGCGGGGCGCGTTGGCCGGGTTTTCGGAAAAAACCGGCCGGCCGCGCCAGCGGTCTGGCCCAATATTGTACGTCAAGCCGGCGCCGCGGGGCGCGGTGCCGCCGGCTGTCGGCTCGGTTCGGGACTCAGCCGGCCTTGGGCGCGCTCATCATGCGCTCCACGTAGCGCGCGATCAGGTCGATTTCCAGGTTTACGCGGGCGCCTGCCTTCAGGTCCTGCAGCGTGGTGACTTCGATGGTGTGGGGGATCAGGTTGATCGAGAACGTGCAACCCTGCGCGTCGTCGCTGACCTTGTTGACGGTCAGCGAGACGCCGTTGACCACCACGGAGCCCTTGTACGCCAGATAGCGGCCGAGTTCGCGCGGGGCGCGGATGCGCAGTTCGTGGGACTCGCCCACCGGGGCGAAATGGACGACCTCCCCGAGGCCGTCGACATGGCCGGACACCAGGTGGCCGCCGAGGCGGTCGGCCAGGCGCAGTGCCTTTTCCAGGTTGACGCGGCCCGGGCGGTCCAGGCCGGCGGTCTTGTCGAGCGATTCACGCGACACATCTACGTCGAAGGCGTCGCCATCCAGCGCGATCACCGTCATGCAGGCGCCCTGGATGGCAATGCTGTCGCCGAGGATGACATCGCTCAGGTCCAGTCCGGTGGCGCGCACGCGCAGGCGCACGCCGGCGGTTTCACCGGCAGCCAGCGGGGAAATGGTTTCGATGCGGCCGACGGCCGCGACAATGCCTGTAAACATGGTCAGTGCGGGATGCAAGGGGAAAACACGCATGCTAGCAGGTGCGCGGCCAGTTCGTTTTCCCGGCACGCGGCGGTGGCCGTGGCCGCGCCGCCGCCCGGCGCCTGAACGTGATCGCTGCCCGGCACCTAGACGTGGTCGGCGCGGCGGGCGATCAGGCGCAGGTCTTCGCCGACCATGCGCACGTCGTGCCAGCGGAAGGCCGCGGCATCCTGCAGGCGCGCCAGCGGCGGCAGGTTGAACATGCCCTGGGCATCGCCCAGCAGCTTGGGAGCCAGGTAGACCAGCAGTTCGTCGACGCAATGCTCGCGGATCAGCGAGCCGTTGAGCTTGAAGCCGGCCTCCACATGCAGTTCGTTGATGCCGCGCTTGCCCAGTTCCTCCAGCATGCGGCGCAGTTCTACCTTGCCATGCGGATTGGGCAGCACCACCACCTCGGCGCCGCGGGCTTCCAGCGCCCGCCGGCGGGCAGCGTCGTCGAAGGCGCAGAAGACCAGCACCGGCTTGGCGAAATCGCCGGTGTCCGGCGTGAGCAGGCGCGCATCCAGCGGGATCTCCAGCCGCGAGTCGACCACCACGCGTTGCGGCTGGCGCGGCGTTTCGATGGCGCGCACGTTGAGCTGCGGGTTGTCGTCGCGCACGGTGCCGATGCCGGTGAGGATGGCGCTGGCGCGCGCGCGCCAGGCATGGCCRTCGTCGCGSGCSGCCTGGCCRGTGATCCACTGGCTGGTGCCGTCGTGCAGCGCCGTGCCGCCGTCGAGCGAAGCCGCCACCTTGACCCGCACCCAGGGCAGGCCGCGCGTCATGCGAGAGACAAAGCCGATATTGAGTTCGCGCGCTTCCTTTTCCAGCAGCCCGCAGCGCACGTCGATGCCTGCTTCGCGCAGGCGCTGCAGGCCACGCCCGGAGACCGAGGGATTGGGGTCTTCCATGGCAGCCACCACGCGGGCGATGCCGGCGCGCGCCAGCGCATCCGCGCACGGCGGCGTACGACCGAAGTGGCTGCATGGCTCGAGCGTGACGTAGGCCGTCGCGCCCGCCGGGTCGTGGCCGTTTGCCGCGGCGTTCTTGAGCGCCTGGATTTCCGCGTGGTCCTGCCCGGCCGGCTGGGTGAAGCCCTGGCCGATGATCTTGCCGTCCTTCGACAACACGCAGCCGACGCGCGGATTGGGCGTAGTGGTGTACATGCCCCGCGCAGCTAGCGCGAGAGCCTGTGCCATGGCTGCGTGGTCGGTGTCAGAGAACATGAGGCTAGGGTGTCGCTCGCGGCGCGTTGGGTGGGGATCGGTCTCGGCAACAGGATACCCGGGCGTCCGGATGTCACGATGTCACTGTGGATCGGGCTGGGCGGCGCCGTCGCAGTCGGCATCCCGTCCCGGAGTGCAAAGGCGAACCCGGCCATGCGCGCCGAGCCTCAGCTGCCGTTGTTCACCGCGGCAGGACACGGTGAAGGTGGCGGCAAGGAAACCACCCTGCTCTGAGCGAGAGTATCCCACAGCTGTCATGCGCAGCGTATTGTTGCCTTGCGCCGTAGAGCGCAGGCCGATCCGCAGGCAGGCGCTGCGCATTTCCACCACCGCAAGCGGCGGTGCGGCGTGTTCGCCCGCCGTCACCACGCTCAAATGCCAGCCGCGGTCGAGCGTCGTGGCACCGGGCAGCGGCGCGAGTATCACGTCGCTGCGCCTGGCCACGGCGGTGGCGCGCGCCAGCGCGAGCGAGCCGGCCAGGCGGTCCGCCGCCAGATCGACCTGCTGCCGCGCCACCATGTGCTGCAACGACGGATAGGCCGCCCCGGCAAGGATGGCAAGCACGGCCAGGCAGGCCAGGAGTTCGGCAAGCGTGGCGCCGTGCCACGGGCGCCACGCCAGCGGTCGCCCCATCGCTCAGCAAACCGGCGGTAGCGGCACCGCTTCGGCGGCATGCGCTGGATGTGCAAGCCATTCGCCCGTGCTGCGCAGGATCAGCGTGCCGCATGGCGCATCGGGCCGTTGCGGCACGGCGCGAAGCTCGACGCAGCGCTCCAGCTCCCCGCCCGGGCAAGCACCGGCACTGATCAGATGTCGGGAGCGCGCCGGCGGTGCCGGCACGGGGCGCGGCCACTTGCCTGCCACCTGTCCGCCGCCGGGCTCGGCTGCGAAGGTCATGGCGGCCAGCGCGTGGCGTTCCAGTTCCAGCATGCCGCCAAGCAAGGCGCTGCGCGCCTCGGCGCGCCAGCCGCGCTCCAGGTGCTGGTGCCAGGCGGGCACGACCATGGCGGCGAGGATGCCCAGGACGGTCAGCGTGACCAGCAATTCGAGCAGGGTAAAACCGGTTGGGCGGGGTCTGTGCGACATGAGCGGTTCTCCGGTTGCGGACCGGCGCACCACGGGATGCGCGACGGGCGGTGAATGAGGAGGGGAGGGGAGGTGTGGCGTGCCGTTTCAAGGGGCGCCCGCGCGGATCAGCTCCCGCCAGCGCAGGCGGCCGGTGCGGCGGCTGGCCACCGTGCTGGCGAGTTGCGTGGCACGGCCCGCCTCAAGGGACCAAAGTGTCAATGTCACCGTCGCGCGCGCGCCTAGGCCAGGCCCGCTCGGCGGTGCCGGGGAAAGCGGCGTGGCGGCAAGGCTGATCGCGGCGTCCGCACCGACGGCTTGCCCGCGTGGCGGCTGCACGAGGGGCTTGCCGGGCGGGGCGGCATCTCCGCTCAGCGCGCGGAGCAGGTAAGCCCGCTGGCGTGCGTCGGGCGTGCGCGTAACCAGGGCCAGGTGACCCGGGGCGGCGGGCAGGATCCGCTCCAGGCGCTCGCCGGGGTTGGCAAGCACTCGTTTCCAGCCGCCCGTGGCTTGCGCGTTCGCCGAGGTGGCAGGCTCGAACACGGCGGCGACATCGCCGCCGCTGCCGTACACCACGAGATGGCCGCCGGGCGCGCTGATGATCTCCGGCGCCACGGGTATGGGCGGTGCCGCTTGCTGCGAGGCGCGCGTATCCAGGCGGTGCTGGCAACGGCCGTCCTCCCCGAGCCACGGCGCTGGCCCGCGCAGGTCGAAGCGCCAGAGGCGGCCGGCGTCATCCACGGCATAGGCTGCCACGGCCAGCCCGCCAGCATCGGACAGCACGGTCGCGGCGAGCAGCGCCGTACCGGCCGTGCCTGCCCCGCAGCCGCTCGCGGGCAAGCGCAGGCGTTGCACGGCGTACTTGCCGAGCCACGGGGTGTGGGCGGGTTTGTCCAGTGGCAGCAGCGCGAGTCCGCCCGGCGCCAGCGGCACCATCGCATACCATCTGTTCCCGTCAGGCGCGGGCAGGGCCAGCGCCCGGATCGGCCCCGCGGGCGCCAGCGGAAGCGCGGGGGAGGCATGGGCTTCCCACAGCGGGCCGAGCGGGGGCTCGAGCGCGGTATCGGTGATATCGAGGGCGAACACGGCGGCCGGGGCCTGCTGCCCCGCCTGCCTCGCCTGCCCCGGGCGGGCGGCCGTGATTGCTGCCATGCCGCACAGCAGCACAGTTCGCCAGCGTCCCGGTCCGAGCAGGACATCGGCGGCCTCGGGGAATGGGCAGGGAACCTGGGCTGGCCGGTTGGCGGGGGCTGACAGCGTTCCTCGCGCGACTGGTCCCGATGGTGCCGCCTGGCCCGGCAGGACGCCTGGCGCGTAAGCCAGCACTTCCTCGCCGGTGCCGGCATCGAAGGCATGCAGCAGGCCGCCGTGTGTTCCCAGCCAGACGAGGGCGGGGCGGGCCGCATGCTTGCGGGCAAACCTGGCGTGGCCGGGGCGGCCTGGCATCCATGCCGGCGGCGGCACGAGAACTGGCTGCGCACCGGTCGGGCTGCGGGCCAGGGGCGCCCGACGCAGCCTAGCCAGATGCCGTGCCGCGGCGCCATCCACGTCCGGTTGCGCGGAGAGCAGCCGGCGTGAATCCGGATCGCGCGCGGCAAGCCGTGCTCCGGCTTCCCAGGCGGGCAGGAAGGGCGCAGGCAAATGCGGAGGTTGCTTCGCAGTCGTGGCCGGACGGACAAGGGCGAGCAGGCGGCCGGTCCCGGGCTGCTGGCCGGGCTCCGCTATATAAATGAGCGACTGCCGCGACGCCGTGACGGAGCCCTGCACCGCGCCGGCGCCGAGACCGGCGAAGAAGGCGACCAGCAGGCCGCAGCCCAGGACAGCGCGCCTCATGGCTCGAATTCCGTCTGCAGCAGCCTGCGCACCGCCCGGTCGCGCCCGGCGCCAAGCGCGGTGATGCGAAAGCGCAGCCGCGGGCCGCCGCTCGCATACCCTGGCGTCAGCCATTCGCCGGCTGGCCGCTCGTGGAGCAGCTCGACCACGTAGCGCGGCAGCGCATTCGCGCCAGCGACGTCTGGCGGCAGCACCGGCAGCGTGGTCCCCGTGAAAGCGCCCATGGCGACGCCGGTGGCCACATCCGCTCCGCGCGCATCGAGCCAGTCGTCCCAGGCCGGCGGCAGGCCCACGCCGGGCCGGCACAGCCCCAGCCGCGGTCCCTGCCCGCACTGGCCGGCCGGCGGCCACGTGCCCAGCCGTGCATCCGCGCCGGCGTTGCCGGCGCGCAGTGCCTGCAGCAGGTCGGCCTCGGCGTCCAGCAGACCGGTCTCAGCCGCACGGAAGGCAATTTCGCGATCGAGCTGGTAGGTGCCGATCTGCCGTGCGGAGAGCAGGAAATGCAGGCCAGCCACCATGGCGGTTGCGGTGAGCAGCAACATCGTGGCGGTCAGCATCAGCGTCGTGCCGCCGGCGGCACGGTGCCGCGCGTTCAACAAGGGCAGCATCAACATACCGCTGCCGCGCAAGGCACGGCATTGCGCAGCCGTACCGAGGCCGAGAACACGCGCCGCATCACACCCGGCCCCGCGGGCGGCTGGAATACCGTGTCGCCGCCCTGGACATCGGGCGTGGGCGGAAACAGCACGAGCCGCTGCCCCCCAGCTGCCTGCGGCAGCGGCCGCTCGCCGCGCAAGACCAGCGCCACCTGCACCGCCAGTACCCCGCGCCATGCAGACGTTCCCCGCCGGTTCAGTTCCTCGGCGCGCAGGAAGGTGTCCGGCTTGCCGTCGCCGCTGGTGTCGATGCCGTAGCGCAGCTGCATGGCCTCGACGCCGCGCACCAGCGCGCCCGATGTCCAGCTGCCAGCCTGCACCTGCCCGCCGCGCCGGCTTGCATAGCGGCACAGTAGCTGCGGCTCGCCATCGGCGCCAATGGCGACGTAGAGCAAGTTGGCGCCCGCATACGCCGTGGCGGGCGCTGCGCCGGCCGCATCGCCCACGCTTTGCGCCGCCAGCGCATAGCCGCTGCAATCCACCATGGTCCGGTCCGGCACGGTCGGCTGCAGTTCGCGTCCGCTGCCACTGAAGCGCACCAGCAACGCGTCGCTGCCATTGACGCCGCTGCGCGCGCAACTGGGGACGGCGGCGATGCCGGGCTGCCCGCAGTCGTCGCGCCCGGACAGCGCCGGCGGCGCATCGGCGGGATCCGGCGCGGCGTCCGGCAGCCAGCCGGCGTGGTGGACCAAGTGCGTGACGATGGCGAGCGCACGCTGGCCGCGTTCTTCCAGCAGCACGAGATCGACCGCGGTGCGATAGGCGGCCTGGGCCATATGAAGGGCCGACATCGCCAGCGCGCTAACCAGCAGGCCAAGGGTCAGGCCGACCAAGAGTTCGATCAGCGAGTAGCCCTTCCAGCGTTGGCGCAGGGGAACACAAGCGCTTGTCACGGTCGCACCCATAGTGCAATCGTGCGCAAGCGCGCATTGTTGCTGTTGCCGCTGGCCGCGTCCGCGAACGCATGGAGCGGACCAACGACCGCCAACTGCTGCCCAGCCACGCAAGCCGGCAGGATGTGTTGGTCGCCTGCGGAAGCAAGTGATTTGCACAGACGCAGGTGCTCCGTAGCGATGCCGCGGGTGTGCACCGAAGACAGTACCAGTGATGGTGCTTCGAGTTCGGCCAGCTCGGCGCCCGCGCGCGTCGCATGGCTGAGCGCTTCGTAGTGGCGCAATGTTCCAAGTGCGACAGGTGCGAGCGTGCAGAGCGGCAGGAGACCAATGCCAAGCAAGGCGAGAGCGGTAAGAGCCTCGATCAGGAAGAAACCTCGCATGGGCGGATTGCCCTCGCAAATCGGGGGCATGACATGTCGCGGCGGCAGTTCTCTGAACGTATTGACATGAGTGGCACCGAGCGGACGCAGAAAGCCCGCGCGCCGGGCGCACCGATTCATGTAAGCCGGATGAAGTGTCGCTGCGGGCATGGCAAATCCGCTCTGGATGACGATTTGCCGAGGATGCCGCGCCAAAGATCAGGTGAATGTGCCGGGCAGTGACGAGTTTGAAAATTCATGTTGCAGACATATGTGGCCACAAACCAACGCCGGCGATCGAAAATCATGGGCTAGAGCGCCTGAATTGACACTTCCCTGTCCTTTCCCCCACTATAGCGGGGTGGCGCTGACGGCTGGATGCGCTATGAAGTAAGCAAGGCCGATGCGCATGTCGCCGGCCCGCAGAAAATTAAAAGATATTTCGGGATGGGTTCGGTGCTTCCATCGCAGAGTGGGATGCCGGAATCCGGATGAGTTATTCAACCGGGGGTCATATGAACTGGGTCAAATCTTCGCTCGCGCAGCGC
The DNA here is from genome assembly GCF_056397305.1 of Cupriavidus sp. 05N40. NCBI lineage: Bacteria > Pseudomonadati > Pseudomonadota > Betaproteobacteria > Burkholderiales > Burkholderiaceae > Cupriavidus > Cupriavidus sp. 05N40. The sequence goes on along the minus strand of NZ_JBFTND010000013.1, from coordinate 89,341 downwards.
CCGTATCCGGCTGTTTACCGGCGGCGTTGACATGTCCGCGCCGCTTCGCTATTTCGCGACCGCGCCGCGCCTCCTCACTCAGCAAGACGCTCCGCCTGGATCAGGCCGGCGCGGATGTCGAGTGGCGCGCGGCTTTACCTTGATCGAACTGATGGTGACGGTGGCGATCCTGGCCATCCTATCGGCGATCTCTATTCCGATGTACTCGGACTACGTCACGCGTAGCAAACTGTCCGAAGCCTTTGATACGCTTTCCGTTTTCGGCTTGCGCATGGAGCAGAGCTTTCAGGACAACGGCAACTATGGCGTGGCAGCTTGCAATGTTTCCACGTCGTCGGCGAACTTCTCCTACCAGTGCAACCTGACTTCTGCTGGGCAAGGCTTCCTTGTGACTGCGCAGGGCAAGGGACCGGTCACCGGGTATACCTATACGCTTGACCAGACCGGCAATAGAGCAACCACTATCTACAAGGGCCAGGCGGCAAATGGCGCCTGCTGGTGGCTGACTGCGGGGAACTGCTGATATGAGGATGAAAGGGCTGTCTCTTATCGAGATGATGGCCGTGCTTGCCATCATCTCCATTCTGTTGATGGTGGGCGTGCCGAGCCTGAGCGACTATTTGCAGAACAACCGCTTGCGTGCCGTCGGCGAACAATTGTCCTCCGATCTCAAGGCTGCGCGCGTTGAAGCGCTCAATCGCAACCGGATGACGACATTCACGATGTCGGCAAAGGGCTGGTCCTACGCGGTGCCAAGCGCTGCCGGATTCGCCGGTTATTCTGCCTCTCCGCCGGAGATGAGCCGGGCGGTGGCTATTGCCTCGAACCAGGCATCGATTTGCTTCGACGGTACTGGGCGTGTGCTGGCAGCGGATTGCGGCGGACCGCCGGTGGCGCTGCCGCAGTTTGATGTCCAGCCTGTGAGCGGAAGTGCCGCCTGTCAGGCCAAGGGCGGGACCATGCAGTGCTTGCGCGTGACGCTGTCAGCGTTGGGGCAAGCGCGCGTGTGCAATCCTGCGGCCGCGGCCAACAGTGTGATGGCGTGCTGATATGAAAGTACGCACCGAAGGCTTCGCGCTAATCGAGGCGCTGGTGTCATTGACGCTTTTCTCGATCGGGATCGTTGGCTTGTGCGCGGCGACCTTGCTCGCGGCCAAGCAGAACTCGCAAACGCGCTACCGCACGGTGGCACAGTACTACGCCGCGGAGATCATCGGGGTCGCCACGGTGGATTCCGCGAACGCAGCTTGCTACACCGTGCCCGCCGGGGGTGGCTGCACAGCGGGCACGGGCCAGGCGATCGCTGCCGACTGGTTGACGCGCGTGAAGGCGGCGCTGCCCAGCGATGTACCGCATGCGCCTAGCGTGGTGTACGACGCCGTCTCAGGCAATATGACCGTTACGCTGCAATGGAAGCTTGCGGGCGAGGCACAGGAGAAGACCTACGTGAGCCTCACCACGTGGCACAACCTCGTGACCACCACTAACCTCAGGTAGCCACTCCATGCACGCCAGGCTTCACTCGCATCTGCGTACTAGCGGCTTTACGCTGATTGAGTTGCTGGTCGGCCTAGTTGTCGGTCTGATCGCCGGGGTCGCCATTGTCAGTGCGACTTATTTTTTCGAAGATTTCAAGCGTACGCAGTTCGGTACGAACGCCGCCGCCGACAGCAGTGTGCTGGCGATGCTGGCGATCGAGCGCGATATCAAGGGCGCAGGGGTAGGCGTTGCCACGAGCGGGCGAAACAACCAATCCACCATCATCTGCCAGGCGCTGAATGCCTATTTCAATGGCGTGCTGGTCGACAATGCCGCCATTGCGCCGGTATGGGTGACGCGCCCGGGCGGGGCGGGCGCTTCGGATACGATTTCCGTCGCGGGCGCCGTCTCGATTAGCGCTGCCGCGCCCATTGCCCTCACCACTGGCATGGCCGCCGCATCGGATTCGCTGAACGTGGCTTCGGCCCAGGGGATCAGCGCGCCAGGCCCAAATGCGCAAGGTTCGGTGCTGCTGGTGTCCGCGTACAGCGGCACCGGCAGTGTGACCTCGCCCTGCACAGTCATGCAGGTCAGCGGCACATCGCTGCAAGCCAATAGTACGCAGATCGCACATGTGGCTGGTAGCGGCAACTGGAATCCTCCGGCGACAGTCGCATTCTCGAATCCACAACTATATGGCGCAGGCGCCAGCGTAATGAACGCGGGGGCATTCTCCTGGACGGCCTACCAGGTGAACAATGCGACTGCCATGCTTGAACTTGTCAATCAGTTTGCCGCAGCCAATACCCCGGCGACACCCATGGCCGAGAATGTGGTCTACATGCGCGCGCAATACGGCGTGGCGGCTGGGGTGGGCCTGAGCGTCTCCCAGTGGGTTGATGCAAGCGGGGCATGGGCATGGCCGCTGAGCGCGGCAAACATGAGTCAGATCCGCGCAATCCGTGTAGGCCTGGTGACGCGAATTCCGGCGGCGGTAAAGCCGACGGGAGGAGCGGGAGCTGCGTGCGATGCAACCACGGCCGCGACGCTGCCCGTGATATTTCCGGCTACCGTATCGCCGCTGGGAGCGGCCGTGTCAGCCGACCTGAGCGCGACGCAGAACTGGCAATGCTATCGCTATCGCACGCAGAGCCTGGTCATACCGCTCAAGAATATCGTGTTCGGAGAACAATAAGTATGCGATCGCTTCGCGCCCAGAGAGGCCTCGCACTTCCGGTAGTGCTGATCATCCTGCTGGCCATCCTGGTGTCCGCCGTCTCGTTGCTGCGCTCCGGGTCGGTGTCCGGAACCACGGCCGGCAATATCGCCTTCAAGGAGGCTGCGAGCCATGCGACCGACCTGGCCTTGACCGCGGCAAAGGCCACTCTTGACGGGATTGCCAATCCGGATGCCACGGATAGCACCAAGCAGTACTACGCGACTTCCGGGACCTTCGCGGTGGACCAGAATGGCCTGCCCAATGTGAACTGGGGCGACATCAACACTTTCCCGCAGGTCAAGGTCGCCAACGGTGGCCTGCAGTACCAGTACGTTGTCGAGCGCCTTTGTGGTCTGACGCCGGTAACCGATCCTTACGGACAATGTACTGCCCGTCCCAAGACGATTCAGGGGCCGGGCAGCTACCAGGTAGGCTCACCGTCGCTGCAATTGCCGCAGGTTGCTTATCGTGTGACGGTACATGTTACAAGCCCGCGTAGCGGCGAGACATTCGTTCAGGCAATCCTTAACAGATAATCTGCCATGAAATTCTCTACGTTGCTCAAGGCCTGTCTGGCAGTTTCGGCATTAGCGGTGATTTCGGCCTATCCAGCTTCGACCGACATCTCCGTCACCCCATTGTCCGCAACGTCGCAGGCTCCTCCCAATGTCATCTTTGGCGTTGACGATTCGGGGTCGATGGACTTCGAGGTGCTGATGAGTACGAGCGACGGTGCCTTGTGGTGGAATACGAGCAACAAGAACTTCTACTCGAATGGCACGTTCAACTTCAACGACACGGGATCGTCCGGAAGCCCGTGGATGAAGTATGCCTATCTGTTCCCGAACGGCCAGAGCACGAGCAATGACAGCGATCTGCGCCGCTATGCCGACTCGAACTCCGACCACTACGCAATACCGCCTCTGCCGCAGTACTCGTACATGCGCAGTTCGGACTACAACCCGCTCTATTACAACCCGAACGTAACTTACGTCGCGTGGCCTACCGCCTATGTGGGTAGCGCCATGAAGAGTTTCGGCGACGCGAATACGGCGGCTACACGCAGCCACCCATACTACCCGACCCAGAGTTCGTCCTCGCCCTACCTGTGGAACCTGGCGACGACAGTCGCTGCGCAAAACAGCGCGGCGGGCAATACGGCCTTCCGCATGTTTTCTGGCATGACGATCACGGCGAAGTGGGCGTCAGACAACGGCTACACGACGATCTACTACAAGCCCAAGAATGGCAATTGGACGTCAAGCAATATGGCGTCCGATCTCACGGTACCCGACGCCGCGACCTACTGGGACGTGTCGCTTCCGTATCGCCCTGCGACATACTACGTCAAGGATGCGACCTGCAAGGCCAATACCGCCGGATGTAACGCCACCCCGGATGGCAGCTATGTGCGGGAGTGGCAGATCACCGCCGCCAACAGCCTGAAGTTTCCCGGCGGGCGTACATATAGCGCCGAATTGCAGAATTTCGCCAACTGGTTCCAGTACTACCGCAAGCGTAAGCTGATGCTGGCCTCGGGCATGGGCCAGGTATTGACGAATCTCAAGGGCATGTATGGCGCCTATACCAACTTCAACTCCGGCGCGGGCACCGATGTCACCATGTACGACTTTTCTTCGACGGACAACTCGAAGAATGGCTCCGCCTTGCTGGGGGCGATTTACCAGAGTGTAGCGTCCGGCGGTACGCCCACGCTTGAAACACTCAACTTCATTGGCAAGCAGTTCATGAGAACGGACGCTAATGCGCCGGTCAAGTTTGCATGCCAGCAGAATRCCGGCTTTATCCTGACTGATGGCTATGCCAACAAGTCAACCGTGACGCCGCCAAGCTATTCGGCGAGCAGCAACTTCATAAATAGCGCGCCTTACACGTCGATCCCCAAGCCTTCCTTGGCGGACATTGCCAGTTCCTACTTCGTCAACAATTTGCGCGGCGATCTCACTAAGGGACTGGTGCCGGTGAATTCGACGGACAGCTCATGGAATGCCGACAAGAACTCCGACCCGCATATGAATACGTATGCAGTGGCACTGGGAGCCAGAGGTTATATCTATGGTCAGAACGCGGCGCAGACCGCCAATCCGAACCTTAACCCGCCAGCCTGGGTGGCTACATCCCAGAACTACAGTCCGAACGCCCTGGACGACCTTTGGCACGCCACTATCAACGGTCGCGGGCAGATGTTCCGTGCCACCAATGCCGCGGACCTGACTTCGTTCTTTCAGCAGGTCCTTCAGAGCCTGCTGTCGAAGTCCGCATCCAATGCGGCGATTGCTGTCAGTTCCACCAACGGCGGCGGCGCGGCGTTCATGGCTAGCTACAACGGACAGAATTGGTCCGGTGAACTGACTGCCGCTCCTATCGACCCGACAACCGGCTTTATCAATGCGGCGGCGCCGTTGTGGAAGGCGCGCGACCAACTGACCAGCCTCACGCCGAGCGGGCGTCGGATCGGTACCTACGATAACGGGAAGGGCGTTGCGTTCGCGGCGGGGTCGGGGGCCGGGTTCCTGCAGCCGGCCACTATCAGTCTTCTCAATACTCCTGGGAAGACTGACGGAGCCAGCGTGTTGGGCTACTTGCGCGGAGACCGTTCGCTGGAAGGCAGCACCTATCGCACACGGTCGTCGCTTCTCGGCGATATCGTTTCGGCGGAGCCCGTGTATGTCGCAGGTGCCGCAGCCTACTATTCGGATCCGGGCTACCCTAGCTTCCAGAGCCAGTTGGCATCACGCAAGTCGGCGATCTACCAAGGGGCAAACGACGGCATGCTGCATGCATTCGATGCGTCCTCGGGGGCAGAACTCTGGGCTTACGTGCCGGGCGCGCTCCTGACCTCGAGCGGGAAGATGAATGCGTACACAGTGACGCCCTACACGCACCAATACTATGTGGATGCAACGCCGGCGGTTGGCGATGTCTACATGGCAGGTACCAAGACCTGGCAAACATTGCTTGTCGGCGGCTTGGGGGCGGGTGGGAGTGGCTACTACGCGCTTGACGTGACCAGCTCTACGGCGCAGAGCGATGCGGACGTAGCCAGCAAGGTGAAGTGGGAGTTTCCGAATTCTTCCACCAGCAGTACGGACGCAGCCAACCTTGGCTTGACCTTCGGCAAGCCTGTTCTCGCCAAGACCAAAGCAATGGGGTGGGTGGTACTGGTGCCGTCGGGCTACAACAACAATGTGGTTCGCAATGGCGGAACGCAGGGCGATGGCAAGGGCCGGCTGTTTGTGCTGGATCCTGCGACCGGCAATGTGCTCAAGTCGATTTCGACGGGGGTTGGCGATACCACTACGCCTTCCGGGCTGGCCTATATCTCAGCGTTTGCGGCGAACGGCGCCACCGATGCGACGATCGACTACGTCTATGGCGGTGACCTGCTGGGGAATGTGTGGCGTTTCGATCTGTCTGGCACCACCGCTACAGCATGGAACGTCAGCAAGCTGGCCAGCCTTGCTGATAGCACCGGCAAGGTACAGCCGATCAGCTCGGCGCCGGAGCTTACTGTCTATAACGGGCAGCGCATGGTGTTCGTGGGTACGGGGCTGTTGCTCGGTCAATCAGACCTGGGCGTCAGCAATGTGCAGTCGATGTATGCGCTGGTCGACAAGATGACCGCGGCACCGCTGATCTCCAACGTACGGACCGCTCTCGTGAAAAGAGCCGTGACACTATCGGGGTCGGTTCGGCATATCAGTAACACCCCCGCAATCGACTACACCAAGAACCCGGGTTGGTATTTCGACCTGCCAGGGTCGGGCGAACGTGTGGTGACCAATCCGACAGCAGTCGCGGGAATCCTGGTCTTTACGACCGACATCCCTTCGGCGGCGACGTGTGGCTCGTCTAGTTACCTGTACGCCGTTGACTTGACCACCGGCGGCGAACTGCCCAGCACGAATTTCACCTTGACTGGCCAGTCTCCGTGGACAGGCATTGCGCTGTCCAATACTGCGCTGTCGTCGAGACCCTCCCTGGTCGCGCTGACCAATGGCAACCTCGATGCGCTTACCCAGCAGTCGAATGCAACTTCGTCCACATCGCGGCTTCCCATCAATCTTCTGGGGACATCCAAGCGAGTGGCATGGAAGGAGGTCTATATCCAGAAATAAATGGCGTATGGGGCAGGGGGGAGCCCCCTCTGTTCCGCGCGTGTTCAGCGCTTGCTATTGTTCCCGCTCACCTCGGCCAGCACGTCCGAGAATTCCGCCACGTCCTCGAAGCTCCGATACACCGAAGCAAAGCGGATATACGCAATCTTGTCGAGCCGGCGCAGTTCGCGCATGACCTGCTCGCCGACCTGGCTGCTGGGGATTTCCTTTTCGCCAAGCGCAAGCAGTCGTTCTTCGATACGGGCCAGCGACGCGTCGATGGCTTCGGCCGAGACGGGGCGCTTGCGCAACGCCAGGCGCATGGAGTCCTTCAGCTTGTCGCGGGCATAGTCCGCGCGGGAGCCGTTTTTCTTGACGATGGCGGGGAAGGACAGTTCGATCCGCTCATAGGTGGTGAAGCGGCGGTCGCAGGATTCGCAGCGGCGGCGGCGGCGAACGGTATCGCCTTCTTCCGACATGCGCGTGTCCAGGACCTGCGTATTGGAATGGGCGCAAAAGGGGCATTTCATGCCTGACCACCTTGTAGTTTGAGCCTGGGCGCCGGCTGCGCGGGGCAGCGCCCCGTTATCTTGTCATTCTGTGATGCGCCGGGCCGGGTTGGCAAGGCCCGCGCCGCACAGCGGCACGGGGCTGCCGGCCGCCCGCGCTCAGGCGGGCGGCGCAGGGCATCAGCCGTAGACCGGGAAACGCTTGGTCAGGGCCGACACTTGCTCGCGCACGCTGGCGATGTTGGCTGCGTCGTGCGGGTTGTCCAGCACGTCGGCCACCAGGTTGGCCACCAGGCGGGCTTCTTCTTCCTTGAAGCCGCGGGTGGTCATGGCCGGCGAGCCCAGGCGGATGCCCGAGGTGACGAAGGGCTTTTCCGGGTCGTTGGGGATGGCGTTCTTGTTGGCGGTGATGTGCGCTTCGCCCAGCACGCGTTCGGCTTCCTTGCCGGTGATCTTCTTGGCGCGCAGGTCGACCAGCATCACGTGGCTTTCGGTGCGGCCCGAGACGATGCGCAGGCCGCGCTCGATCAGGGTCTCGGCCATCACGCGGGCGTTCTTGACCACTTGTTGCTGGTAGGTCTTGAACTCAGGCGAGAGCGCCTCCTTGAAGGCCACGGCCTTGCCGGCGATGACGTGCATCAGCGGGCCGCCCTGGATGCCGGGGAAGATGGCCGAGTTGATGGCCTTCTCGTGCTCGGCCTTCATCAGGATCACACCGCCGCGCGGGCCGCGCAGGCTCTTGTGGGTGGTGGTGGTGACGAAGTCGGCGTGCGGCACCGGGTTGGGGTACTCGCCGGCGGCGATCAGGCCGGCGTAGTGGGCCATGTCGACCATGAACAGCGCGCCGACCGACTTGGCCACGCGGGCGATGCGCTCGAAGTCGATGCGCAGGGCGAAGGCCGAGGCGCCGGCGATGATCAGCTTGGGCTGCTTTTCATGGGCCAGCTTTTCCAGCGCGTCGTAGTCGATGTCTTCGTTGGCGYCCAGGCCGTAGCTGACCACGTTGAACCACTTGCCGCTCATGTTGAGCGCCATGCCGTGGGTCAGGTGGCCGCCTTCGGCCAGGCTCATGCCCATGATGGTGTCGCCAGGCTTGAGGGCGGCGAAGAACACGCCCTGGTTGGCCTGGGAGCCGGAGTTGGGCTGCACGTTGGCGGCTTCGGCGCCGAACAGTTGCTTGACGCGGTCGATGGCGAGCTGTTCGACCACGTCGACGTACTCGCAGCCACCGTAGTAGCGCTTGCCGGGATAACCTTCGGCGTACTTGTTGGTCAGTTGCGAGCCCTGCGCGGCCATCACGGCCGGCGAGGTGTAGTTTTCCGAGGCGATCAGCTCGATGTGCTCTTCCTGGCGCTGGTCTTCCTTCTGGATGGCGGCAAAAATCTCGGGGTCGATCTGGTCGATCGTATAGCGGCTGCGTTCGAACATGGCGAAAAACTCGTCTTAAGAAATGGGGATCCGAATGGCTTCGGGGTAGGGCGCGCGGGGAAGGCACAGGCGACCGGCGCCGGACACGTCAGAAGTCCGGCGCAGGGCGCACCCTGCTTCCCATTCRCTGCCCAGGCGAGCGGCAGGCGCTTGAAACTTCGCGCCAGAGAGCTTGCGCTTCCTCGTGGTAGTACCCACTGACTTCGCCAGTCGCGCAAGATGGAATGGTTGGCGGCAGTTTACGCGAGGCGCCGCCCGGCCGCAAGACGTGGGCCGGGCGGCGGCAGCGCATAAAGTCAATGGCTTGTCTGTCAGACAATGTAATTGTTGTAAAGTCAGACAAGGGTTTACACCGGGTCGGGCCACCTGTCCGCTACAATCGCGGCCATGAGCAACAATGTGTGGGCCCTGCGGGTGTACTGGGAAGACACTGACGCGGGCGGCGTGGTTTTCTACGCCAATTACCTGAAATTCTTCGAGCGCGCCCGGACCGAGTGGCTGCGCTCGCTCGGCATCGAGCAGCAGGCGCTCGCGGACGGAGCGGGCGTGGTCTTTATCGTCAGGAGCACGGCGGTGGACTACAATGCCCCCGCCCGGCTGGACGACCTGCTCGAGATCCGGACCCGGATTGAACGGGTTGGGCCGGCATCGGTCCAATTCGCCCAGGAAGCCTGGCGTGGGGAGCAGTTGCTGGCTACCGGCGCCATCCGTGTCGGATGTGTTGATCGCAGCACGTTCCGCCCGACCCCCATCCCCGCTCCCGTCCTCGCAACCATCAAGACCGCCCGATGAACCCCGTGACCGTCACGCAAGACCTGTCGATCATTTCGCTGGTGCTGCACGCCAGCTTGCTGGCCCAGGCCGTCATGGCCCTGCTGCTCGTCATGTCCCTGTTCTCGTGGACATATATCTTCCGCAAGCACCTGGCGCTGCGCGCCGCGCGCACCCAGACGGAGCGCTTCGAGCGCGATTTCTGGGCCGGCGGCGACCTCCAGGCGCTATACCAGAGCGCGGCCAACAACCGCCACAGCACCGGTGCCCTGGAACGTATCTTCGAGTCCGGCATGGGTGAATACCTGAAGGCACGCGAGCGCAACCACGAAGCCGGGGCCCTGCTCGACGCCGCCCGGCGCGCCATGCGCGCGGCTTACCAGCGCGAGATGGATGTGCTGGAATCGCACCTTCCGTTCCTGGCGTCGGTTGGCTCGGTCAGTCCCTATATCGGCCTGTTCGGCACCGTGTGGGGGATCATGAACGCCTTCCGCGGCCTGTCGAATGTGCAGCAGGCGACGCTGGCTTCCGTGGCGCCCGGCATCGCGGAGGCGCTGGTCGCCACCGCCATCGGCCTGTTTGCCGCCATTCCCGCCGTGATCGCCTACAACCGCTACGCCACCGAGATCGATCGCCTGGCAATCCGCTTTGAAAGCTTCATGGAAGAGTTCCTGAATATCCTGCAGCGCCAGACTCGCTGAGCTGCCGGTTCGCGCCGGCTCGCGCAAGTCCACGCAGTTACGTAGTCAAGGTCAAGGAGAAACCCGCATATGGCAGCGATACAGCGCCGCGGCGGTTCGCGCCGCCGGGCCAGCGCCGAGATCAACGTCGTTCCCTATATCGACGTGATGCTGGTGCTGCTCGTCATCTTCATGGTGGCGGCACCGATCGTGAATCCGGCCGTGGTCGACCTCCCCACCGTGGCCAACGCCACGCCGCAGCAGAAGGCGCCGCCGATCGTGGTGACCGTGCATGAAGACGGCCAGCTGACCGCACGCGGCAAGGACAATGCCGGCAACGCCTTCGACCGCAAGGTCGACAAGGCCGGACTGGTGGCATTCGTGCATCAGCGCCAGAACGAAAATCCCGACCAGCCCGTGGTGATCGCCGCCGACCGCTCGGTCAAGTACGAGTCCGTGCTCGACGTGATGTCGGTGCTCAAGGCCGACGGCGTCAAGCGCGTCGGCCTGATGGTCAAGTCAAAGTAATCAGACATTGCAGCGCGAGATGAAGACCGTCGCCTATCCTTATCAGCCGGTCAAGGAACGGGGAACCATGCGTTCCTTCCTGCTCGCGCTCTTCATGCACCTGCTGCTGGGCATCGTGCTGTACTACGGCGTGCACTGGCAAAGCAGCACTCCGGTCGGCGCCGAAGCCGAGTTGTGGGAAGAAATCCCGGACACGGCCGTCGCGCCGCCACCGCCGCGTCCCGTGCCCGAACCGGTGGTGCAGCCGCGTCCGGCCCCTCCCGCGCCCGCGGTCAAGTCCCGCGCCGAGGAAGACGCCGATATCGCGCTCGAGCAGCAAAAGCGCAAGCAGGCCGAAGCTGCCGCCCGCGAGGAAGCACGCAAGCAGGCCGATCTGCGCGCGCGCCAGGAAGCCGAGCGCCAGGAAGAGGCCCGCAAGGAGGCCCAGCGCAAGGAAGACCAGCGTAAGGACGCGCAGCGCAAGGAAGACCAGCGTAAGGACGCGCAGCGCAAGGAAGATCAACGCAAGGAAGACCTGCGCAAGGACGCGCAACGCAAGGAAGACGCGCGCAAGCTTGCCGCCCAGCAGGAGCAGCAGCACAAGGAGCAGGCCGAGCGCGACCGCAAGGAAGCCGACGCCAAGGCCCGCGCGGATGCGAAGGCCCGCGCGGACGCCGACGCCAAGGCCCGCGCCGAAGCCGACGCCAAGGCCAAGGCAAATGCGGACGCCAAGGCCGCCGCCAGCGCGAAGGCGAAGGCCGACGCGGACGCCAAGGCCAAGCGCGATGCCGCCGCCAACGCGCAGCGCCACAGCGAACTGGCGCGGCTGCAGGCCATGGCCGGCGGAGCCGGCGTGCCGGGCGGGGCCGGCGGCGTGGGCAGCAATGCCGGCAGCGGCGCAGGTTCGGGTGGCAAGGCCTCGCCGGGTTATTCGGATCGCGTACAGCGCAAGGTGCAGCCCAATATCAAGTATTCGGAGGATTTCCCGGCCAGCCTCGCGGCCGTGATCTCGGTCCGGCTGGCACCGGACGGCGCGTTGCTGTCGGCTCGGGTCAAGTCGTCGAGTGGCAACGCGGCCTGGGACGACGCCGCCCTGAGGGCGGTGCAGAACTCGGATCCGCTGCCCAAGGATGAGAACGGCAAGGCACCCCCGAGCTTCGACATCCGGCTGCGCCCGCATGCCAATTGAAGCGGCGAACGTAACAATATGCATAGTGAACGGATGCCTGGCGACGATGCGGCTACTATCTAGCGCTCATGGCCGGGCACGGCCGGCAAGTTAAACCATTTGTTAGGAAACGACATGCGATTCTGCAAACGGAACATAGCCTGGATGAAGGGACTTCTCCTCGGTAGCCTGCTGCTGCTGGCAACCGGCGCCCAGGCGCAATTCACGGTGGAAGTCACCGGCGTAGGCCCGACCCAGTTCCCGATTGCCACGGCCAACTTCCAGGGCGAGGCGCAGGCACCGCAGAACCTCACCGCCATCATCCGCAGCGACCTGCAGCGCAGTGGCCGCTTCCGCAATGTCGACGTGGCCGGCGCCACGGTGGCCGAGTCCGCCAACGTCGACCTGGGCAGCTGGAAGTCGCGCGGCGCGGATGCCTTCGTGGCCGGCAGCGTGACTCCCACCGGCAACGGCCAGTACGATGTCCGCTTCCGTCTCTACGACACGCAGAAGGGGCAGAGCCTCGGCGGCCTGGCCTTCACGGTCGGTGCCAACCAGCTGCGCGTCACCGGCCACAAGATCGCCGACTACATCTATGAAAAGCTGCTGGGCGAGCGCGGCGTGTTCGCCACGCGCCTGTCCTATGTGGCGCGCGTGGGTGGCCGCTACCAGCTGCTGATCTCGGATTCCGACGGCCAGAACTCGCAGGTGGCGCTGACCAGCAACGAGCCGATCATCTCGCCGTCGTGGTCGCCGGACGGGGGCAAGGTTGCCTACGTCTCGTTCGAGGCCAAGAAGCCGGTGGTCTATGTGCATGACCTCGCTTCGGGCCGCCGCACGCTGGTGTCGAACCAGAAGGGCAACAACAGCGCGCCTTCGTGGTCGCCCGACGGGCAGCGCCTGGCGGTGGCGCTGTCGCGCGACGGCAATACCCAGATCTACCAGGTCAACGCCGACGGCTCCGGCCTCAAGCGCCTGACGCGCAGCAGCGCCATCGACACCGAGCCGCAATACGCGCCGGACGGCCGCAACATCTATTTCACCAGCGACCGGGGCGGTGCGCCGCAGGTCTACCGCATGCCCACCGGCGGCGAGGAAGCCGGCGCGGCCCAGCGCGTGACCTTCAAGGGCAGCTACAACGTCAGCCCGCGCATTTCGCCGGACGGCAAGCAACTGGCCTACATTACCCGTAGCGGCGGCTTCAAGCTGCAACTGCTGGACCTGGGCAGCGGCGATGTCACTTCGCTGACCGATACCGCCAACGACGAAGCCCCGAGCTTCGCCGCCAACGGCAAGTACATTCTCTACGCCACCCGGGTGGGCGGTCGCGCGGTGCTGGCGGCGGTATCCACCGACGGGCGCACCCGGCAGGTTCTGTCCCTCCAGTCCGGCGAGGTTCGCGAGCCGTCCTGGGGCCCATTCATGCAATAACGAGGAGTATCACGCCATGACCCAAATGATGACCAAGACCCTTGCCGTAGCCGCACTGCTGGCCCTCGGCGCCTGCAGCTCCGGCGTCAAGCTGGACGACACCGCCAACGCCGGCGCCAACAAGGGCGCGCCGACGACCGATGCCCGCGCCGTGGCGCCGGTGGACGTCTCGCGCGATCCGCTGAACGACCCGAACAGCCCGCTGGCCAAGCGCAGCGTGTACTTCGACTTCGACAGCTACAGCGTCAAGTCCGACTACCAGGGCATGCTGTCCGAGCATTCGAAGTACCTGGGCGCCAACAAGGGCCGCCGCATCCTGATCCAGGGCAACACCGACGAGCGTGGCACCAGCGAGTACAACCTGGCGCTGGGCCAGAAGCGCGCCGAGGCCGTGCGCCGCTCGCTGTCCTCGCTGGGCGTGCCTGAAAGCCAGATGGAAGCCGTCAGCCTGGGCAAGGAAAAGCCCAAGGCAACCGGTCACGACGAAGCCGCCTGGGCGGAAAACCGCCGCGCGGACATCACGTACTAATCCGCGCATAGGCATCTCATGAAAGCACGCGTCTCCAAGTTGGTATTGCTCACTGCGATGTCCTGCGCCAGCCTGCTGCCGGTGGCGCAGGCGCGAGCGGGCGTGTTCGACGATGACGAGGCGCGCCGCGCCATCGTTACCATGCGAGACCAGTTCAACGGTTTCCAGGCGACGGCATCGCAGCGCATCGACCAGAACAGCCGCGCCCAGCTCGACATGCAGAACCAGCTCGAGGGCCTGCGCCAGGAAGTGGCGCGGCTGCGCGGCCAGAACGAGATGCTGCAGAACGAGGTGACCACGCTGCAGAAGCAGCAGAAGGACTACTACGCCGACCTCGATGCGCGCCTGAAGAAATTCGAGCCGCAGCAGGTCACCGTGGACGGCCGTGAGGGCTTGTCGCAACCTGGCGAGAAGACCGAGTACGATGCCGCGCTCAAGCAGTTCCAGACCGGGGACTTCAAGGGCGCGGGCAACGTATTCGCCGGGTTCATCAAGAAGTACCCGCAGAGCCCGTATGTCCCGCTGGCGCAGTTCTGGCTCGGCAACTCGCTGTACGCGCAGCGGGACTACCGCGGTTCCACCACGGTGTTGCAGAACATGGTGCAGGCGTACCCGGACCACCCCAAGGTGCCCGACGCGCTGATCGCCATCGCCAACAACCAGATGGAATCGGGCCAGAAGCCCGCGGCCCGCAAGACCCTGGAGCAGGTGGTGGCAAAGTATCCTGGCACCGAGGGCGCGCAGGCAGCGAGCAATCGCCTGAAGACGCTGAAGTAGGCGTTGCGCGGGCCGGCGCCTCGAAAGGGCGGCCTTGCCGGAGCATGACAAAGGCCCGCATTCGCGGGCCTTTGTCATGCTCGCGCTAAAATACGCGATTCGCCCTGATTTTCCGCGTGCCGCCGTGCGGCGCCGCGCCCCCGCCATCATGAAAAAACGCGCTATCGTCCTGCTCTCCGGCGGCCTGGATTCCGCCACCGTCCTCGCCATGGCCAATGCGCAGGGCTTCGAGACCTATGCCCTGTCGATGCGCTACGGCCAGCGCCATTCCTCCGAGCTGGAGGCGGCCAGGCGCGTGGCCGCGGCCCTCGGCGCGGTGCGCCACGAGATCATCGACCTGGACCTGCGCCGCTTCGGCGGCTCGGCCCTGACCGACGACAGCCTCGATGTGCCCACCGACGGTGCCCTCGGCGGCATCCCCGTGACCTACGTGCCGGCGCGCAATACGATCATGCTGTCGCTGGCGCTCGGCTGGGCCGAGGCCGTGGGCGGGCGCGACTTGTTCTTCGGCGCCAACGCGGTCGACTATTCCGGCTATCCGGACTGCCGCCCCGAGTACGTCTCCGCCTACGAGGCGCTGGCCAACCTGGCCACCAAGGCCGGCGTGGAAGGCGAGCGCATTCGCGTGCATGCGCCCATCATCGACATGACCAAGGCCGAGATCATCCGCGCCGGGGTCCGCCTTGGCGTTGACTACGGCATGACCGTGTCGTGCTACCAGGCCGACGACGATGGCCGCGCCTGCGGTGTCTGCGATTCCTGCCGCATCCGCCGCAGCGGCTTCGAGGCCGCCGGCGTGCCCGATCCCACGCGCTACCAGGATGCTGCCTGACGGCTGACCGGCAAGGCGGCGCGATCGCGTGCCGTCTGGCCGGCGCCACATCCGCCCCTTTCCCCATCCCTTTCCCCGTTCCGCTTCCCCCGCCGGACACCCATGCCTGAAATCGACATCGCCGCGCTCAGCCGTACCATACTGGCCAGCACGTTCATCCTGACCTTCCTCTTCGGCGCGGTGCTGCAACGCACGCATTTCTGCACCATGGGCGCCGTCTCCGACATCGTCAACATGGGCGACTGGAGCCGCATGCGCATGTGGGGGCTGGCCATCGGCGTGGCGATGATCGGCACGGGCGCGCTGGCCGCGGGCGGCCTGATCGACCCCACCAAGACCATCTATGCGGCCAGCAAGCTGGGCTGGCTTTCCGCGCTGGTGGGCGGGCTGATGTTCGGCTTTGGCATGGTGCTGGCTTCGGGCTGCGGCAGCAAGACGCTGGTGCGCATCGGTGCGGGCAACCTGAAATCGCTGGTGGTCTTTGTCTTCCTCGGGCTGTCGGCCTATATGACGCTGCGCGGGCTGTTCGGCGTGATCCGCGTCAACACGGTCGATGCGGTATCGCTCACGTTGCCCACCACGCAGGACCTGCCGTCCGTGCTGGCGCACGCCAGCGGCATGGCGCGCCCGACCCTGCAACTCGGCATGGCGCTGGTGCTGGGCGGGGCGCTTGTGATCTGGGCGCTGGCGGGGCGGGGCTTCCGCACCTTCGACAACCTGCTCGGCGGCCTTGCCGTAGGCCTGATCATCGTGGCGATGTGGTATGTGTCGGGGCATCTCGGCTATGTCGCCGAGGATCCCAATACGCTCGAAGAACTGTTCGTTGCCACCAACAGCGGCCGCATGGAAAGCCTGAGCTTCGTCGCGCCGTACGCCTATACGCTCGACTGGCTGATGCTGTTCAGCGACAAGAGCAAAGTGTTGACGCTTGGTATCGTCAGCGTGTTCGGCGTGGTGGCCGGTGCCGCCGCCTACGCGCTGGTCACGGGCACGTTCCGCTGGGAAGGGTTCGGTAACGCCGAGGACGTCGGCAACCATATGGTGGGCGGCATCCTGATGGGCGCCGGCGGCGTGACCGCGCTCGGCTGTACCATCGGGCAGGGCCTGTCGGGCGTGTCGACGCTGGCGATCGGCTCGTTCATTGCGCTGGCCGGCATCCTGGCGGGCTCGGTACTGGGCTTTCGCTACCAGATATGGCGCCTTGAGCGCATGGCCTAGCCAGCATGGCTTATCACACCGTGCCTGCGTTCCAAGGTTGACATAGAGGCCGGTATCTTCCTATAATCGCGGCTTCAGTTTTTCCGGGTCGTTAGCTCAGTCGGTAGAGCAGCGGACTTTTAATCCGTTGGTCGCGTGTTCGAGTCACGCACGACCCACCAGCATTACGAAGGGCCTGTGGCGCAAGTCACAGGCCCTTTTTGTTTTGCGTTCCGTTTTGCCTTCCGGCTCGGTCCGGACCTGGCCCGGACGGTGTTCGCCCGGGCCAGATCGCCCGCTCAGGCGGGCTTGCCCAGGTGCTTGGCAAGGAACGCTTCCATCGCCTCGTAGAAATCGAAGCGGTTTTCTTCGTTGTGGAAGCCGTGTCCTTCGTTCTCCTTGAGCAGGTAGGCCACGTCGACGCCGCGCGCGCGCAGCGCCTCGACGATCTGGTCGCTCTCCGCCTGCTTGACGCGCGGGTCGTTGGCGCCCTGGGCCACCAGCAGCGGCGTGCGGATGCGGTCGGCGAAGAATACCGGCGAGGCGTCGTGCATGGCCTTGCGGTCGTTCTCGTCGTCGGGGTTGCCGATCATCTCGTAGAGCATGTCGAGCATCGGCGTCCAGTAGGCGGGAATGGTCTCCAGCAGCGTGAACAGGTTCGATACGCCTACGTAGTCGATGGCCGCAGCATAGCGCTCGGGCGTGAAGGCCACACCCGCCAGGGTGGCATAGCCGCCGTAGCTGCCGCCGTAGATCGCCACGCGGCGCGCATCGGCGATGCCTTGCGCGGTCAGCCAGTCGACGCCGTCGTCGATGTCGTTCTGCATCGTCCTGCCCCATTGCTTGAAGCTGGCTTCCCAGAACTTGCGCCCGTAGCCGGTCGAGCCGCGGAAGTTGATCTGCAGCACCGCATAGCCGCGGTTGGCCAGCAACTGCACCTCGGGGTTGAAGCCCCACACGTCGCGCGTCCACGGGCCGCCGTGCGGGTTGACCACCAGCGGCAGGTTCCCTGGCTCGGCCCCGGCTGCCAGCGGCAGCGTCAGGTAGCCGTGCAGTTGCAGGCCATCGCGCGAGGTGAAGCTCACCGCTTGCATCGGCGCCATGTCGGCCTCGTCGAGCCACGGCAGGATCTGCCCGAGCGAGACCAGCTTGCGCGTGTCGCTGTCGTACAGGTAGCGCGTGCCGGTAGTGCGGTCGCTCGATGCCGAGACGATCATGCGGGTCTCGTCGCGCGTGATGCTGGTGACGTGGTGCTCGTAGCCCGGCAGCTGGCGTTCCAGGTCGGCATGGATCTGCTCGCTGCGCGCGTCGAAGAAATGCCGGCGGGTCTTCCAGTCCGTGTACCAGGCGGCGGTCAGCACGCGGCGGTGGCGCGAATACGCCAGGCCGCCGGCATCGACCTCGCCGTGCTCGAACACCAGGCGCCCTTCCTGCGCGGTTTGCGGGTCGAACTCGAAGATGGCCAGCTTGTCGCGGCCGCGGTTCGATTGCACGTAGAGCCGGGCATCGTCGAAGGTGAAGAACAGCGGCGAGACCGTCTCGCGGAAATCCGTGGTGAGGATGGGGCGGAACGGCTCGTCTTCGGCATCGCGGTAGAGCAGGGTGGTGTTGACGCCGTCGCTTGCCGTGGCCACGCGCAGGCGGCCGGCATGGTCGGTGCCCCAGCTCATCACATTGCCGGGGTTCTCGGCGATCTGTACCGATTCCCCGGTCACCACGTCCACGCGCAGCACGTCGAACACCTGCGGGTCGCGCCGGTTGTGCGACAGCAGGATATGGCGGTCGTCGTCCTCGAGGTCATCGACGATGTCCGCGCGAACGTCCGGGTACGGGGTCAGGTCGACCGGATCGCCGCCGTCGATTGGCACCGACAGCACATGGAAATTCTCGTCGCCGCCGAAGTCCTTGATGTAGAGAATGTGCGCATTGCCTTTCCATGTATGGAAGGGCAGGTCGCGCTCGGTTTCTCCGGTCAGCGGCCGGGCTTCGCCAAGGAGGTTGCCTTCGGCGTCGATGGCTTGCACGAAGATGTTCTGGCGGCCCTGGTGGCGCGCCAGGAACGACAGGTGGCGCCCGTCCGGCGAGATCGAGAACTGGGAGCGGTCCGGCTTGCGGAACAGCTCGCGCACCGTGTAGTGCCTGGGTTTTGTGTCGCTCTGGTTCAAGGCTTGCTCCTGGATGGATGCGGGGATGCCCGCGGCGTGCTTACTCGGTGCGGTCCGCGGCAGGGCGGCGGTCCTGCGGGCTGGCCGGCGTGGCCGGGGCGGCAGGGCTGGCGGCCATGTCGGGCGCCGGCGGGGGTGTCGCGGCCTGGTCCTGCGCAGCCTCGCGGCGTTCGATTTCCTCGCGCGTGGAGGTGGACAGGTCCCAGCTGGCGATGAACAGCGCGGCGATCAGCGGACCGATGACGAAGCCGTTCAGCCCGAACAGCGCCATGCCGCCCAGCGTGGAGATCAGGACCACCCAGTCGGGCATGCGGGTGTCCTTGCCGACCAGGATGGGGCGCAGCACGTTGTCCACCGCGCCGATCACCACCACGCAGAAGCCGATCAGGATCGAGCCCTTGCCGACGTCGCCGGTCAGCAGGAAGTAGATTGCCACCGGCCCCCAGATCAGCGCCGCGCCGATGGCGGGCAGCAGCGAAAGGAAGGCCATCAGCACGCCCCACAGCAGCGAGCCCTGGATGCCGAGGAACCAGAAGATCAGGCCGCCGAGCGCGCCTTGCACCGCCGCCACGGCGATATTGCCCTTGACGGTGGCGCGCGCCACGGTGGTGAACTTGCGCAACAGGTGCAGCTTGTGCGGCTCGCTCAGCGGGATGGCATGCACGATGCGGCGCGAGATCTCGGGGCCATCGCGCAGCAGGAAAAACAGCAGGTACAGCATCACGCCGAAGCTGATCACGAACTGGAAGGTGTTCTGTCCGATGCTCAGCGCCTGTGTGGCAATCAGCTGGCTGGCCTGGGCGGCGCCGGCGGTCAGCTTTCGCTGCAGGTCGGCGATGTCCGAAAGGCCGAAGCGTTCCAGCACCCTGCCGATGGAAGGCGGCAGCGCATGCACCGCTTGCTGGAAGTAGGAGCCGAAGTTGATCTGGCCCGACTTGATCTGCTGGTAGACCATGCTGATTTCCTGCATCAGCGCGCCGGTGACGAAGATCAGCGGCAGCACCACGATCAGCAGGCACAGCGTGAGCGTGGTCAGCGCGGCCAGGTTGCGGCGACCGCCCATGCGGCGCGTGAGCCAGTTGTTCGGCGGTGTGAAGATGATGGCGAGGATGGCGCCCCAGAACACGGCGCCGAAGAATGGCCACAGCACGAAGCAAAAGGCTATCGAGACTGCCGCCAGGAGCAGATAGAACGCCTTCTGCTGCATATCCGCTCGTTGGGTCATTGCGCTCTACCTTGCGTGGCAAATCCTTCGGGGCTGGTCTAAAAAGGACCTCGCCCGGATCTCGTTTCCGCAACGGGTTCCTGCCGCGCGCGCCATGTGGAGATCTGGCGTGACTGGTGCCGCGGCGCGCTGCGCGGTGTGCCCCGTGGCGCGTGTGCGCGGGACAGGGCCGCCAGTGCGGCGGCCCGGCATGACGGCATCTAGCGTACCAGGGGGTCGCGGAAGCCGGTGTCGATGGTGCCGGCGGGGGTATCGCCGGGGCCGGGCCGTGCCTGCCGTGCCTCGGCCGTGCCTTTCTGCCAGGTCTCGTAGGCCCAGTAGCCGGCCGCCGCCAGGCCGCCCAACTTGGCGAGCTTCCAGCCCCAGCGCAGCACCGGGGTCCTGCGCACCAGGGGCAGGGCCAGGGACACGGCCGAACTGAGCATCGGATAGTCCTTGGCCAGGCCTAGCAGCTTGAGCCAGGAGGCTGGCCGCGTCATGCGTGGCAGCCATGTGCTGAAGCGGCCGAGCCGGACCGCGCCGCCACGCACCTGGCGCAGGGCCTCGGCGCAGTCATGGCGCTCAATCAGGGCACGCGTGATCAGCAATTCCTTGCGGATCGCGAGTGGCAGGCGGACTTCGCGGGAATGACGCACGGGGCGGGGATGCGCGCGGGGCTGCCCGGTAGCGCGGGCCGCCGCCGTATCCGCCTGGTCGTCGGGCGCCTCGGGGGGAGTGGATGGCGTGCTCATCGGCGCAGGATCTCCCGGTCTTTGTCGATCTCGGCCAGCGTGGCCTCGAACAGGGGCGGGGCGTTGCGCACGAGATGGCGCGCCATGGCCAGGCAGGCCACGCAGGCGAGCAGGTAGAGCGCGACCAGCGCGCCCAGGGCCTGCCAGCGGTAGGAATCCCAGAATACGATGGCGATCAGGAACGTAAGCGTGACCATGGACAGGCCGAAGAACACCAGGCCGAAGCAGGCCAGCAAGGCCATCTTCATCAGGCGGGTTCGTTCTTCCGCGAGTTCGACGGTGGCAAGTTCGAGGCGCGTCAGCATCATCGCCACCAACGATCCTGCCAGGCTGCGCAGGGCGTCCATGAACTTGGGGGAAGGGGTGGGGTCGCTCATGCAATTCCGGCAAGGGCGTGCAACGGAAGGCTGCACCGGTTGCGGACGGGAAGCCAGGCGGGCGGCGTAAGGCCTGCCCGCGAGGCATTCGCCCTGCATGCCCGCCAGGCGGGCCTGCAGGGCGCTCGGGTTCTGGTGCCGGGCCCGCTGGCCCGGCAGTTCGAAAAATCCGAATTACTTGCGGTTGAGCAGCAGGCCGACCAGCAGGCCGACGCCGGCCGCCACGCCCACGGCGCGCCACGGGTGATCGTGCACGTAGTCATCGGTGGCGCGAGCTGCCGCCTTGCTCTTGGTGACGACTGCGTCCTGCAGGTCCTGGGCTTTCTCCTTGGCTTGCTTCAGCAGGCCCATGCCGCGTTCGCGCAGTTCGGCGGCTTTCTCGCCAGTGGTCGAGGCCGCTTGCTTAAGCAGTTCTTCGGCATCGGACAACACGGTCTTGACATCGCTCATCAGTTTCTCCTGTTTGCGGGCGGTGGTTTCGGATTGTGACATTTTGCCTTCCTCGCACGTTCTCGGGCATTTTTCTCGCCCTCTTTCCTAGCATATGCGGGGAACCGCCGTGGTTTCAACACCACGGGTCCGACATCGCATGTAGGACAGTAACGTATGTCAAAGGTCCTAAAGACACAAAGGTGATTTTGTAGTGACTTTATATTCGTTTGGGTTGGATCGCAATCGGACTAGACTGGTTCAACCCTAATTTGGCCCATGAAGGAGACATTAATGGCATTACGTCTTGGCGACCTCGCCCCGGATTTCGAGCAGGATTCCAGTGAAGGCCAGATCAGCTTCCACCAGTGGCTTGGCGATAGCTGGGGCGTGCTGTTCTCGCACCCGGCCGATTTCACGCCCGTCTGCACCACCGAACTGGGCCTGACCGCCAAGCTCAAGGGCGACTTCGCCAGCCGCAACGTCAAGGCCATTGCGCTGTCGGTCGACTCGGTCGAATCCCATCGGGAGTGGATCAAGGACATCAACGATACCCAGGGCACGGTGGTCAACTTCCCGATCATCGCCGATGGCGACCGCAAGGTCTCGCAGCTCTACGACATGATCCATCCCAACGCGAACGAAACCCTGACGGTGCGTTCGCTGTTCGTGATCGATCCGAAGAAGAAGGTGCGCCTGATCATCACGTATCCGGCCAGCACCGGGCGCAATTTCAACGAGATCCTGCGGGTGATCGATTCGCTGCAGCTCACCGACAACCACAGCGTCGCCACGCCGGGCAACTGGCAGGACGGCGATGACGTGGTGATCGTGCCTTCGCTGAAGGACGAGGAAGTCATCAGGCAGAAATTCCCGAAGGGCTACAAGGCCGTGCGGCCCTATCTTCGGTTGACGCCGCAGCCCAACAGGTAATGGCCTTGCGGCCGGCCGGGCGCATTGCGCCGGGCCGGAGCGTCACGGTGTTGTAACGCGATGGGCTCGCCCGTCGTCTCTCCTTGGTAGTGTGCTTGGCCCGGCTTCGCAGCCGGGCCTTTTTATTTCTCGGGAGAGATTGGTCGCAACGGGCGGCGGTGCCGCGCAGGCTTCAGTAGAACGCCTGGATGCCGGTCTGGGCGCGGCCCAGGATCAGCGCGTGGATGTCATGCGTGCCCTCGTAGGTATTGACGACCTCGAGGTTCACCACATGGCGGATCACGCCGAATTCGTCCGAGATGCCGTTGCCGCCGAGCATGTCGCGCGCCACGCGGGCGATGTCCAGCGACTTGCCGCAGGAATTGCGCTTCATGATCGAGGTGATCTCGACCGCGGCGGTGCCTTCGTCCTTCATGCGGCCCAGGCGCAGGCAGCCTTGCAGGCCCAGCGTGATCTCGGTCTGCATGTCGGCCAGCTTCTTCTGCACGAGCTGGTTGGCGGCCAGCGGGCGGCCGAACTGCAGGCGGTCCAGGGTGTACTGGCGGGCGGTGTGCCAGCAGAATTCGGCGGCGCCGAGCGCGCCCCAGGCGATACCGTAGCGCGCCGAGTTCAGGCAGGTGAAGGGACCCTTCAGGCCGGACACGCCGGGCATCAGGTTTTCCTCCGGCACGAACACCTGGTCCATGACGATTTCGCCGGTGATCGAGGTGCGCAGGCCCACCTTGCCGTGGATGGCGGGAGCCGTCAGGCCCTTCCAGCCCTTTTCCAGGATAAAGCCGCGGATGGCTTCCTTGCCATCGTCGCCGGCCAGCTTGCCCCACACCACGAACACATCGGCGATCGGCGAGTTGGTGATCCACATCTTGGCGCCGCTCAGCTCATAGCCGCCGGCGACCTTCTTGGCGCGCGTGACCATGGAGCCCGGGTCGGAGCCGTGATTGGGTTCGGTCAGGCCGAAGCAGCCGATCCATTCGCCGCTGGCCAGCTTGGGCAGGTATTTCTGCTTCTGCGCTTCGCTGCCGAATTCATGGATCGGCACCATCACCAGCGACGACTGCACGCTCATCATCGAGCGATAGCCCGAATCCACACGTTCCACTTCGCGCGCGATCAGGCCGTAGGCCACGTAGTTCAGGCCCGGGCCACCGTATTGCTCGGGAATGGTCGGGCCGAGCAGGCCGAGTTCGCCCATTTCACGGAAGATCTCGATGTCGGTCTTCTCATTGCGGAACGATTGCAGCACGCGCGGGGCGAGCTTGTCCTGGCAATAGGCCTGGGCGGCATCGCGCACCATGCGCTCGTCGTCGCTCAGTTGGTGGTCCAGCAACAGCGGGTCGGCCCAGTGGAATTCGGCGTTGGCAGCCATGTAGGTCTCCTTCGGTAGTGCAGTTCGTAGTGCAGGTGGTCTTGCAGATAGGTCGGGCAGTCTCGCGGGCGGCCCGGAACTCAACATCATCGGCGCATTCCGCGGTCTGTCGTGACGCTTTTCAGTTCCGCATTGCGGAACCTTGTTCCGATGATGTAGTATAGCGCAATGCGCCGTCCGTGCAATAGCCGGAATCGGCACCCGCAATACGACCGTTCGCTGACCGGCCGCGGTGCGTTCCCATCCAACCAGCCGGAGCCGTCCCTTGGCCACTGAATCGCAAGCCTTGTCCGCCACGAAGGATGCGGATGCCGCCGGCGCCGCGCCGCGCGAAAGCGATCCCAATTTCGTCGCCGCCCTGGCGCGCGGCCTGGAACTGCTGCGCTGCTTCCGCACCGGCGAATCGATGCTGGGCAACCAGGACTTCGTGCGCCGTACCGGCTTCCCGAAGGCGACCGTGAGCAGGCTGGCCGGCACGCTGGTGCAGCTCGGCTACCTGCGCTACGACGACAGCCTGGGCAAGTACGCGCTCGACGCCGGCGTGCTGGCGCTGGGCTATTCGTATCTGGCGGCATCCAACGTGGTGACGCTGGCACGCCCGCATATGCTGGCGTTTGCGCAGGCGTACGGGGTGTCTGTGTCGCTGGGCAAGCGCGAGCGGCTGGACGTGATCTATCTCGAGTCGATCCGCAACGATGCCGGCGTGATGCTCGGACTGGGCGTGGGATCGCGGCTCTCGCTGGTATCCAGCTCGATGGGGCGCGCCTATCTGGCAGCCTTGACGGCAGCCAGGCGCGACCGCGTGCTGGCGGAGTTCGCACAGGCCTTTCCGGAGCAATGGAAGACCCAGGAGGCGGCCATGCGCGCGTCGGTGACGCAGGCCGCTGCACGGGGCTATGCGGCATCGTTCCGCGACTGGCACCCGGCGATCCACGCCTGCGCGGTGGCCTTCCGGCCGGTGGGGGAGAAGGAGCTGCACATGCTGAGCTGCAGCGCGTCGTACGGCTCGGTGGAAGAGGCCGAATTCCACGACAAGCTGGCGCCGGCCCTGCGCGCGCTGGCGGCGCGGCTGTCGGACCCGGCGTCCTGAAGCACGGCCCGCGCCGGGGTCCTCCGGGGTCCTTCCTGTCTTGAAGCGTTTCCCGCAGACGCCTAGAGATCGGTGCGCAGTTTCCAGAGTTCGGGGAACAGCACCACGTCGAGCATCTTGCGCAGGTAGCTCACGCCTTCCGTGCCGCCGGTGCCGCGCTTGAAGCCGATCACGCGCTCCACGGTGGTGACATGGCGGAAGCGCCATTGCCGGAACGCATCTTCCAGGTCGACGAACTTCTCGCCCAGTTCATACAGTTCCCAGTGCGCCTCGGGCTGGCGATAGACCTCCAGCCACGCAGCCTCCACCGAGGCATTCTCCCCGGCAGGGCGGGTCCAGTCGCGTTCGATGCAGGCCGCGTCGATGGCGAAGCCGCGCCGCGCCATCAGGCGGATCGCTTCGTCATAGAGCGACGGCGTGCGCAGCGCCTCTTCCACCAGCGCCAGGTGCTCCGGCCGGTGCGCGTGCGGAAGCAGCATGGCGGCGTTCTTGTTGCCGAGGATGAACTCGATCTCGCGATACTGGTAGGACTGGAAGCCGGAGGACATGCCCAGGTAGGGACGCATCGCCGTGTACTCCGGCGGCGTCATGGTGGCCAGCACGCTCCACGCCTGCACCAGCTGCTCCATGATGCGCGACACGCGCGTGAGCATCTTGAAGGCCGGCGGCAACTGGTCGCACCGCACGCATTCGCGCGCCGCGCGCAGTTCGTGCAGCGCCAGCTTCATCCACAGTTCGCTGGTCTGGTGCTGCACGATGAACAGCATCTCGTTGTGCTCGGGCGAGAGCGGATGCTGGGCGTTGAGGATCTGGTCCAGCGCCAGGTAGTCGCCGTAGCTCATGTCCCTGGCGAAGTCCATCTGCGCGTCGTGCCAGGCGGCATCGTTCCCGCTTGCCGCCGCGCTGCCCGCGCCCGACATCGGGCATCCCTTGTTGATCGTCATGGCGAATTCCTGTTCAGGTCACCTGGCCGCGGGCCTGGTGACGCGCTTCCTTGTAGCTGCCGCTGTCGAGCACGTCGCGCAGCACCTCCACCGCATCCCACACGTCGGTAAAGCCGATGTACAGCGGGGTGAAGCCGAAGCGTGCAATGCGTGGTTCGCGGTAATCGCCGATCACGCCGCGCTCGATCAGCGCCTGCACCACCGCGAAGCCGTCGGGATGGGCAAGGCTGACATGGCTGCCGCGGCGTGCATGCGCGCGCGGCGTGGCCAGTTCGAGCGGGTGGTGGCCGCAGCGCTGCTCCACCAGCGCGACGAAGAGATCGGTCAGCAACAGCGACTTGGCGCGCAGCGCCCGCATGTCGGTCTGGGCGAAGATGTCGAGCCCGCATTCGACCATGGCCAGCGAGGTCACGGGCTGCGTGCCGCACAGGAAGCGGCCGACCCCTTCGCGCGGCCGGTAGCCCGGTTCCATCGCGAACGGCGCGGCATGGCCCCACCAGCCGGACAGCGGCTGCCAGAATGCATCGCGCAGCGCGGGCGCCACCCACAGGAAGGCCGGCGAACCGGGCCCGCCGTTGAGGTACTTGTAGGTGCAGCCGACCGCGTAGTCCGCGCCCGATGCCTTCAGCGCAACCGGCACCGCGCCGGCCGAATGCGCCAGGTCCCACACCGTCAGCGCGCCGCACGCGTGCGCCATCTCGGTCACGGCGGCCATGTCCAGCATCTCGCCGCTCTGGTAGTTCACGTGGGTCAGCATCAACACCGCGGTGTCGGCATCGACCGCCGCCTCGATCTCCGCCGGCGAATTCACCAGGCGCAGCGAATAGCCCTGCTGCAGCAGGTCCGCAAGGCCCTGCGCGATATAGAGGTCGGTGGGAAAGTTGCTGGCTTCCGAGACGATCACCTTGCGCCTGGGGTCGCGCGCCTGCTGCACGCGCAGCGCTGCCGCCAGGACCTTGAACAGGTTGATCGACGTGGTGTCCGTCACCACCACTTCGTCCTCGCCGGCGCCGATCAGCGGCGCCAGCTTGTTGCCCAGGCGCTGCGGCAGTTCGAACCAGCCGGCCGTGTTCCAGCTGCAGATCAGGCCCGTGCCCCATTCCTCGCTCACCACCTCGGCGGCGCGCGCGGCGGCACTGCGCGGGCGGGCGCCCAGCGAATTGCCGTCGAGATAGATCACGCCCTCGGGCAGCGCGAATTGGTCGCGCAGGCTGCGCAGCGGGTCCTGCTGGTCTAGCGCGAGACATTGCGCGCGGGTTTGTACGGTCATGGGCGAAGCGTCCTGGAAGAGTTCAGTGGTTCAGTGTCGGGTGGGTGGCGACGCGGCTCCGCGTCATGCCAGGCTGCGCAGTACCGCGCGCACCGGGCTGGCGTCGAGGCCCGCCAGGCGCAGCGGCAGCGCGATCAGTTCATAGTCGCCTTCGTCGACCGCATCGAGCACCAGCCCCTCGAGGATGGCCAGCCGGTGCCGGCGCACCATGCGGTGCGCATCCATGGTCTTGGATTGCTGCGGGTCCAGCGAAGGCGTGTCGATGCCGACCAGCGTCACGCCGTGCGCAGCCAGCAGGGCGATGGTCTCTGGCGCGACCGCGCAGAAATCCGGATCCCAGTGCGCCAGCGGCGCCTGYCGATAAGTGCGCAGCAGCACGCGCGGCGGTGTGCCGGCCAGCGCGTGCCCGAGATGGCGCGGCTGGGGGTGCGAGGGCGGCTTGGTCTGTCATTGGCTGGTCGCGCCGTCATCCGGCGCTCCTTGGCTCAGTGGGGAGCGGATGACGGCATGATAGTCAATATTCCGGGCAAGAGGCTTGCTAAATGCCTGGGGTT
Source organism: Cupriavidus sp. 05N40 (assembly GCF_056397305.1). Lineage (NCBI taxonomy): Bacteria > Pseudomonadati > Pseudomonadota > Betaproteobacteria > Burkholderiales > Burkholderiaceae > Cupriavidus > Cupriavidus sp. 05N40. Next base: position 61,612 of record NZ_JBFTND010000013.1, on the reverse strand, counting down.
TTGGTCGCGAATTCGCATAGAATTTCACGAGACGACAAAATGTGTAAATAATCTGCGAAATGAATCTCGACCCCACCGATTTGCGCATCCTGAGCTGCCTGCAGGAGAACGGACGCATCAGCAACCAGGACCTGGCGGACCGCGTGGCGCTGTCGCCGTCGGCCTGCCTGCGGCGGGTGCGGTTGCTGGAAGAAAGCGGCGTGATCGGCGGCTATCGCGCCTGGTTCGATGCCGAGCGGCTCGGGCTGGAAATCGAAGCGATCGTGCAGGTGTCGATGCGGCACGACGTGGAAGGCTGGCACGACACCTTCAACGCGGCGGTGCAGGCGTGGCCTGAAGTGGTGTCTGCCTACATCATCACCGGCGACAGCAACTACATCCTCAAGGTGCAGGCGCGCAACCTCAAGCACTACTCGGATTTCATCGTCAACCGGCTCTACCGCACGCCGGGCGTGATGGACATCCGCTCCAATATCGTGCTGCAGAAGATCAAGACCGATGGCTCCCCACTGGCCGTGATCAAGGGCTCGCCCGGCACATGAGCGCAGGCCCCGCTAGCGCGGCGCGTGCAGCGCGATCAGCCGGCGCAGCGTGTCCTTGAGCTGGTCGGCCTGCGCGGCGCCGAAGTCGTCCAGCACCTGCTGCTCGTGCACGGCGGCCTGGTCGAGCAGGGCGCGGGCACGGGTGCGGCCGCCCGCGGTGATGGAGACCAGCGCATGGCGGCGGTCATGCGCGCCGTTGCGGCGCGTGACCAGGCCGCTGGCCTCCATGCGGTCGATCAGCTTGGTCAGGGTAGGCTGCTTGGTGAGGGTGATATCGGCCAGGGCGCCGATGGTGCAGGCGGGCCGGTCGGCCAGCGTGGCCAGCACGCGCCATTCGGGCACGGAGAAACCCGCGGCTTCCACCTGCCGGTGGAATTCGCCCGAAACGAGATAGCTTGCGCGCGCCAGCAGGTAAGGCAGGTAGCCGTCGACGAAGGCAGGCTTGGACGATTGCGTCATGGCCGTGCGCCCGGCGCCTCAGTCCGCCAGCGGGTAGGTGGTGGCGAAGCGTCCGTCGTGGAACACCAGCGGGCTGCCGCCGTCATCGTGCACGCCGCAGCGCTCCACCTCGCCCACGAAGATCACATGGTCGCCCTCGTCGTACCGGCTGCGGTTATGGCATTCGAACCACGCCAGCGCATTGCTCAGGATGGGCAGGCCGTTCTCGGACAGGCGGTAGTCCACGCCGGCGAAACGATCGCCCTTGAGCGTGGCGAAGCGCTGGCACAGGTCCAGCTGCGTGGATGACAGCACATTGATGATGTAGTGCGAGCCGTCGCGGAACATCGGCAGGCTGTTCGCGCGCGTGGCCATGCTCCACAGCACCAGGGGCGGGTCCAGCGATACCGAGTTGAAGGAGCTGGCGGTGATGCCCACGAACGGCACGCCCGGGGGCGAGCCAGGGCCCGCACGGGTGGTGATGACCGTCACGCCGGTGGCGAACTGCGACAGCGTGCGCCGGAAGTGCAGCGTATCGAAATCGGGAGAAGCAGCCTTGCCGATCATGCGCGGCGTGGCCTCAGGCATGCCCATAGCGCGGGCTCCACTTGAATCCATGAAATTTCATATATTATTTGCGCCAGCGACAAGAAGCACAAGTACAAGCTAATGCGTCCGGTGCCAGGCATCGGTGGGCTGGCGCACCAAGGCTGCCCGCGGGCCTGCCGGGACGCGGCGGATTCCGCACTGGAGGAGACAACATGCTCATCGAGCACATCGAACACCGCTGGCTGGCGGCGTTCCGTCATACCCTCGAACTCTGCGCCCTGTCGGCCGGACAAGTCGTGGGGATTGTAACGGAGTCCCAATCCCGTCCTGTCAATGTGGAGTTGGCCGAGCTGGCGGTGCAGGCGCTCGGCGCCACGCCGGTACGCATCCGGGTGCCGTCCGCGCCCCTCAGTGCGCCCGCCCCGGTGCGCTCCACCGGCGCCAGCGACGCGCTCCGGCAACTTGCTCCGGTAGTGGCCGCGCTGCAACGCTGCCACCTGGTGATCGACTGCACCGTGGAAGGCCTGCTGCACGCTCCCGAGTTGCCGCGCATCCTGCAGGGCGCCGACGGCATCGTGCCGCGGTTGCTGATGGTCAGCAACGAACATCCCGAAATCCTCGAGCGCTGCCAGCCCGATGCTGCGCTGGAGGGCAGCGTGCGCGCCGCCATGAAGCGCCTGCGCGGCGCGCGCGAGATGCGCGTGCGTTCGGCGGCCGGAACCGAGCTGCGCATCGGCCTCGGCGACGCCCGCGTGGGCGGCGTGTGGGGCTACTGCAACAAGCCGGGGCAGGTCGCGCACTGGCCGGGCGGCCTGTGCCTGGCATTTCCCGCCGGTGGCCAGGTCAACGGCACGCTGGTGCTGGCGCCCGGCGACGTCAACCTGACCTTCAAGACCTACCTGCGCGACATCATCGTCTGCCATGTCGAGGATGACTACATCGTCGCCATCGAAGGCCTGGGTGTCGACGCCGACATGATGCGCGGCTACTACGCGGCGTGGGCCGACCGCGAAGGCACGCGCGATGCCTATGCGGTTTCCCACGTGGGCTGGGGCATGAACCCGCAGGCGCGCTGGGATGCGATGACGTTCTACGACAAGCGCGACTGCAACGGTACCGAGCTGCGCGCCTTTGCCGGCAACTTCCTCTATTCGACCGGCGCCAACGAGGTCGCCGGCCGCCACACCCTTGGCCACTTCGACCTGCCGCTGCGCAATTGCACCGTCACGCTGGACGGGGCGAACGAGGTCGAGGAAGGCAGGCTGGCCGCGGCCAGCTGATGCGATGGCCGGGCAGACCATTTGAAGAGGGCAGGCGCATGACAGGAAACGCAATGGCAGAGACCACAAAGACCACAGCGACCACAAAGACCACCATCCACACCCATCCCAACGGCATCGCCACCATCGCGCAGGGCGATGGCCCGGTGGCGGTGGTGATGCTGCATGGCATCGGCGGCGGCAAGGCCGCGTGGCCGGCGCAGCTCGACGCGCTGGCGCAGGCGGGCTATCGCGCCGTGGCCTGGGACATGCCTGGCTACGGCGCGAGCGCAATGATCGAGCCCTACGATTTCGCCGGGCTGGCGCAAGCGCTGATGCCGGTGTTGCAGGCCGAGCGCGACGCCGGCCGGCGCGTCCTGCTGCTGGGTCACAGCATGGGCGGCATGGTGGCGCAGCAAGCATACGCCGCCGCACCCGCGCTGATCGACGGCATGGTGCTGTCCGGTACCTCGCCGGCGTTCGGCAAGGCTGATGGCCAGTGGCAGCGCGACTTCGTCGCCGCGCGCACGGCGCCGCTCGACGCGGGCAAGACCATGGCCGAAATGGCGAGCGGGCTGGTGCGCGCGATGGTGGCGCCGCAGGCGGATGCCGATGCGGTAGCCTTCGCCGCCAGCGTGATGGCTGCCGTCCCCCCCGCGACCTATCGCGCCGCGCTGCAGGCGCTGGTGCGTTTCGATTGCCGCGAGCTGCTGGCGCGCATCACGGTGCCGGTGCTGGCGCTGGCCGGCGAGCACGACGCCAATGCGGCACCGGCGGTGATGGAGCGCATGGCGCAGAAGATCGCCGGCGCCGAGTACCTGTGCCTGCCGGCGGTGGGTCACCTCGCATGCATGGAACGGCCCGCGGCATTCAATGCCGCCGTGCTCGCTTTCCTCGGCCGCCATTTTCCCGCGCGCTGAAGGCGGCGTTTCACCAGAAAACACAAGCAATAGCGAGGCATCGCCGCGCGACGATGCCCGGGAGACCAACCAATGCCATTGGACTTTATCCCTGCCGTCGGCGCCGCCGACTTCACCCAGGCGCAGGAGCGCCTGCTGGTGCTGGCCAACCGGCTCGGCCGCGAGCGCTTCGCCCCGCGCGCTGCACAGTGGGACCGCGAGGCCAGCTTTCCCTTCGCCAACTATGACGACCTGCGCGAAGCCGGCCTGCTCGGCCTGTGCGTGCCGCGCGAGTTCGGCGGCGAGGGCGCGGACTTCGCTACCTATTGCATGGTGGGCGCGGAGATCGGCCGCTTCTGCGGTGCCACGGCACTGACCTACAACATGCATATCTGCTCCACCATGTGGACGGGCATGCTGGCCGACGGCGTCGCCATGACGCCCGCGCAACGGGCCGAACACGACGGCCGCCGCGAGCTGCATTTCGCGCGCGTGGTCAGGGACGGCGCCATCTACGCGCAGCCGTTCTCGGAAGGCTCGGCCGCCGCCGCCGGGCGAGCCCCGTTCGGCACCAGCGCGCACAAGGTCGATGGCGGCTGGGTGCTCAACGGCCGCAAGATCTTTGCTTCGCTGTCGGGCGCCGCCGACTACTACGGCATCCTTTGCACCGAGGAATGCGCCGACCATTCGCCCGACATGCGCGACACGCTCTATATCGCCGTGCCGGGCAATGCCGAAGGCCTCGCCGTCACCGGCGAGTGGGACCCGATGGGCATGCGCGGCACGGTCTCGCGCACGCTGCTGCTCAAGGATGTGTTCGTCGCCGACCACGAGCAGCTGATGCCGCGCGGCGTCTACTTCAAGGCCGCGCAGACCTGGCCCGCGATGTTCTTCACGCTCTCGCCGACCTACCTCGGCGTGGCCCAGGCAGCCTATGACTTCACCGTGCAGTATCTGCGCGGCGAGGTGCCGGGCCAGCCGCCGGTGAAGCGGCGCATGTATCCCACCAAGCAGATCGCGGTGGCGCAGATGCGCATCCAGCTGGAAAACATGCGCTCGATCTTCTGGCGCGTGATCCACGAAGCGTGCGCCAATCCTTCCAAGGATGCGCGCATGCGCCTGTACGCCGCGCACTACAGCGTGATGGAGGGCGCCAACGACATCGCGCGCCTGGCGATCCGCACCTGCGGCGGGCAGTCCATGCTCAAGGACCTGCCACTCGAGCGGCTTTACCGCGATTCGCGCTGCGGCGCGCTGATGCTGCCGTGGACCGCCGAGCTGATCCTCGACCGCATGGGCCGGGAAACGCTCTACGAATCGGGCGAGCGCGACGAATGAGCGCGCGTGCCGACCGGCTCCTTGTCGTTCCCGCCGGCACGCCGGAGCCAGGCGCCTTGCTGCGCGCGCTGCATGCGCACGCACGCGCGGCGCCGCAGCGGCCCGCGCTCCACAGCCTCGGCCACACCATCAGCTACGGCCGGCTGTGGCGGCGCGTGGAGCGTCTCAGTGCCCACCTTGCCGGCACCTGGGGCGTGCAGCCGGGCGAGCGGGTTGCCACGCTCTGCCTGAACCACGACCTGCAGCTCGCCATGCTGTTCGCCTGCGCACGGCTCGGCGCGATCTTCGTGCCGCTGAACTTCCGTCTTGCGGTTCCCGAGCTGGAAGCCATCGCAGTGCATGCGGGCATCCGCGTGCTGTTCCACGACGCGCCACACGCGCAGGCGGCCGGGGCAGTGGCCGCCGCGGCCGCCTGCGCAACGCAGGCTCGCGTCGGGCACGCGCCCATCGACAGCCTGGTGGATCGTCCTGCCACGGGACACGCGGCGCTGCCTGCGCCGCCCGGGCAACCAGACCAGGCGCCGCTGCTGCTGGTCTATACCTCGGGTTCCACCGGTCAGCCCAAGGGCGCACTGCACACGCAGGCGGCCTTGCTGGCCAATGCGCGCGCGAGCTGGTGGGCGCACGGCATGACGCCGGACGACCACGTCCTGTCGGTGCTGCCGCTGTTCCATGTGGGCGGCCTGTGCATCCAGACGCTGCCGGCCCTGCTGGCCGGCGCGCAGGTCACGCTGCACCAGCGCTTCGCGCCGCAGGCATGGCTGGCCGAACTGGCGCGCTCCAAGGTCACGCTGTCGCTGATGGTGCCGGCCACGCTGCGCGCGGTGCTCGAGCACCCGGACTGGGCGCGCGCGGACCTTGCTTCGCTGCGCGGCGTGATGGCGGGATCGTCGCCGATTCCGCGCGCGTATATCGATGCCTTCCATGCGCGCGGCGTGCCGCTCGGGCAGGTCTACGGCGCCACCGAGAGCGGCCCGGTGTCGGTCGTGCTGCGGCTGGACCAGGCCATGGCACACCCCGGCTACGCGGGCTGGCCGCAGCCCGAAGTGCGGGTGCGCGTGGCCGGCGCCGGCGGCGCCGAGGTGGCGCCAGGCGAGGTCGGCGAGTTGTGGCTGTCCGGCACCAACCTGATGCAGGGCTACTGGCGCCAGCCGGACCATCCGGATTTCCGCGACGGCTGGTTCCATTCGGGCGACCTCGCGCATTGCAATGCCGACGGCTGCATCGAGGTGGTCGGCCGCAGCAAGGACATGATCATTTCGGGCGGCGAGAACATCTATCCGGCCGAGATCGAGAACGTCCTGCTGGGCCTGCCGGGCGTGGCGGATTGCGCGGTGGTCGGCCTGCCCGATACGCACTGGGGCGAGGTGCCGGTCGCGGTGGTGGTGCCGGCCACTGGCGCGGACCGTGCCGCGCTGGCGCAGGAGCCGCTGCGCGAAGCGCTGGCCGCGCAGATCGCGCGTTTCAAGTTGCCGCGCCGCGTGGTGCTGCTCGATGCCCTGCCCAGGAGCGCGCTGGGCAAAGTGCTCAAGCCGCAATTGCGCGCCATGTTGCAGGCGGACGGACCTGCCGCCGCCGGCTGACAGCCACGCCGCCCGGGCGCGGCCGTGGCAGCAACTCTTCGGCGGCATGACGCGCGCCGAGCGAGTATGCTAGTTATTGTCACGAGCCGGAGGGAGCAACATGGATAACGAGCGCGAGATTGCCACGCTGGGCGGCGGTTGTTTCTGGTGCCTGGAGGCGGTGTACCAGCAGGTCAGGGGGGTGCGGGCGGTGGAGTCAGGCTATACCGGCGGCCACGTGAACCATCCGACGTACGAGCAGGTATGCGACGGTGAGACCGGACACGCCGAAGTGGTGCAGGTGAGCTTCGACCCGTCCGTGATCAAGTATCGCGAGATCCTGGAGATCTTCTTCGCCATCCATGACCCGACCACGCTGAACCGGCAGGGCAACGACGTCGGCACGCAATACCGCTCGGTCATCTTCACGCACTCCGAGCCCCAGCGCGCGATGGCCGAGTACGTCATGCGCGAAGTTATCGCGCAGAAGCTCTACGACGCCCCGCTGGTCACCCAGATCGAGCCCACCCAGCCGTACTGGCGTGCCGAGGAAAGCCACCAGAACTACTACCAGAACCACCCCAACCAGGGTTATTGCTCGTTCGTGATCTCGCCCAAGCTGGCCAAGTTCCGGCAGAAGTTCGCGCACTTGCTGATCCGGTGAGGCGCGCCGTCGCCGGTGCGCTTGCGTGCCGGCGAGCCGCTCAGTTCGCGGCAAGCCGCTCGGCGATCGCCTCCGCCAGCCGCACGCAGGTCAGCGGCGCGGAACCTTCGGCCTTGTTGCTGACGATCACATAGGCGGGCTGTCCGGCGCGCAGCGTGCGGGCAACCTGCTCGGCGATCACGGCGCGCGTGTGCGGATCTTCGTCGACCAGCCGGTCGAACGGCGCGTAGCGCGATTCGGCCTGCTCGTAGGCAAAGCCCGCATGCAGCATCCAGCGCAGCACCAGTGGTCCCGGCGCGGCTTCATCCATCAATGCCTGCGCGGGCAGCTGGCGTTCTGCCGGCGGCATGCGCTCGCGCGCCGACAGGCAGAAACGCACGCCACGCGCACGCAGCAGCTTGATGAAACGGGGCGTGAGCAGGGACGCATCGCGCAGTTCCACCGCATAGCACGCATGCGGCGTGGCGGCGGCGTCGAGCGCGGGCAGGGCACCCAGGAAAGCATCGAGCCGAGACAGGAAGCCGGCGCTGTCCACGGCCATCGCGCCCAGCGGCGACAGCTGGAACAGCAGCGGGCCGCACTTGGCTCCGAGCCCCGCGGTAGCCGGCCCGACGAAATCGCGCGCCGCGATCCCCGCATCGAGGAAGCTCGCATTGGCCAGCCGCCCCGCGCCCTCCGACGTGCGCAGCCACGGATCGCATACGCTCGCGGGCGCCTTGGTCAGGAAGCGGAAATGCGCCGGCACCTGGGCCGCATAGGCAAGATAGTCCGCAAGCGGGATCGGTGCGTAGAAGCCGCGGTCGATGCCGGCAGCCCGTAGCAGTGGATGCAGGGAGTAAGCGGCCAGGCCCTTGCGCGAGAGCAGGTTGTCGCTGTATTCACCGTGGTAGACCAGTCCGTTCCAGCCGCCATAGGACCACGACGATGTACCGAGGTGCAGTCCGGCCGGAAGGCGCTCGGCCAGTGCGAGCAGGGCGGGATCGGGAGGGGGCGCCTGCACGCTTTTTCCGCGCACAGGGCGCGCGGCGCAGGCCGTGGCGTCGGTGCCAGGCAATGTGTCGCCACTGCGCGCGGTGGCCGCGGGTATTTCCGGCAGGCCGCCGAACAGGTCTTCAGTCAAGCAGGTTTTCAGTCCAGCGATTTGTCGTAGATATAGCGGCGCGACCAGGGCAGGCCCGTCGCCGACAGGCCGGCCTTGTGGCACACCACCTGGTAGATCGACATCTGGTCGGTGTCGAAGGCATGCGCGCAGCCCGCCAGGTAGACGCGCCAGATGCGGTATTTCTTCTCGCCCACCATGGCGCGGATGGTATCACCCTGCGCCTCGAAGTTGTCCGCCCAGTGATGCAGCGTGCGGTGATAGTGGCCGCGCATCAGTTCGACGTCGGTCGCCTCCAGGCCGCCGCGCTGCAGGGTGTTGAGCACCATGCCGATGTGCGGCAGCTCGCCCTGCGGGAACACATAGCGATCCATGAACTCGGAGCCGTCCATCGGCGTGGCGCCGCTATCCGGATCGGGCGAGGTGATGCCATGGTTCATGGCATAGCCGTCGTCGGCCAGCAGGTCGCACATGCGGCTGAAGTAGCCGGACAGATTGTTCTTGCCCACGTGCTCGAACATGCCGACGCTGGTGATGCGGTCGAAGGTCCCGGCGGTATCGCGGTAGTCCTGCAGGCGGATCTCGATGCGCTCGGACAGTCCGGCCTGCCTGACGCGCTCGGTAGCGAGGTCGAACTGGTTTTGCGACAGCGTGATGCCCACGCAGCGCGCGCCGAACTTCTGCGCCGCGCGCAGCACCAGCGCGCCCCAGCCGCAGCCGATGTCGAGCAGGGTCTGCCCGGGCTGCAGGCGGATCTTGGTCAGGATGTGGTCGATCTTCTTGCGCTGCGCGGTGGCGAGATCCTCGTTGCCGTGCTCGAAATAGGCGCAGGAATAGACCATCGCCGGGTCGAGCCAGAGCCGGTAGAACTCGTTGGAAACGTCGTAGTGGTACTGGATCGATGCCTTGTCGGCCGCCTTGGTGTGAGCGAAGTGCTGCGCCACCCGGGCCAGTGCGCCGCCTGCCTGTGCGCTGGCGGCGGCGGAAAAGCGGTAGGCCACGGCGATGATGTCGCTGAGCTTGCCGTCCAGGTCGATCTTCTCCTGTACGTAGGCTTCACCGAGGTTGTCCAGGCTGGGCGTCAGCAGCAGTGACAGGGCGCCGGCCTCGCGTATCGTCAGCGTCACAGCCGGGTGCTCGAAACGGCCGAGTGGATATTCGCTGCCGTTCCATAGCCGCAATCTGACAGGGAGATTGGCACGGTCGCGCAAATCGGCGATCCAGTGATCCAGTTGCTTGTCCAGTGCTTGCTTGAAAAACATGCGGCCTCCCTATTCGGCGGTTGCGGCACACTCCTCGAACCTCAGCATCGGGCAGGCTTGTGGCCCGCGCCTTATGGCCGCTCCCTGATGGAAGCAGCCATAAACCACTTTACGACAATTCCCAAATTTGTGCAGTGCGCGGCCCCGGTCGGGCGAGCGTTCCCAGGGCCCCCGCGTCCTTCATGGCGACAGCCGCGCGATCTGCCACGCACCGTCCGCCTGCAGGCGGTAGGCGATGCGGTCATGCAGGCGCGACGGGCGGCCCTGCCAGAACTCGATCCGTGTCGGCGCGAGACGGTAGCCGCCCCAGTGGGCCGGGCGTGGCGGGTTGTCGCCGAACTTGGCGCGGAAATCCGCTTCGCGCTGCTCCAGCACGGCGCGGTCCGCGACCTCGCGGCTTTGTTCCGAGGCCCAGGCGCCGAGGCGCGAGCCGAGCGGGCGCGAGGCGTAGTAGGCATCGCTCTCGGACTCGTCCACCTTCTCCACGACGCCTTCCACGCGCACCTGGCGCTCCAGTTGCACCCAGTGGAACAACAGCGCCGCGCGCGGGTTGGCAGCCATGTCCAGGCCCTTGCGGCTTTCATAGTTGGTGAAGAACGTGAAGCCCCTGGCATCCATGCCCTTGAGCAGGACGATGCGCGCGGAAGGCTGGCCGCCGGCATCGACCGTTGCCAGCGTCATCGCATTGGGTTCGGGCAGCTTGGCGTGGGTGGCTTCATCGAACCAGCGCTGGAACTGGCTGATCGGGTCGGGCGCCACGTCGGACTCGGAAAGGGAGCCCAGCACATAGGTGCGGCGGAGGTCGGCAAGTTGGGTCATGTCAGGTCAGGTATCAAGTCTGCGGGCCGCGCACCGGGCAAGCCTGCCCGGCACCGGCGGCGCGCCTGATTTGAGTATAGCGAAAGCGCTGCAAGCCGCATTTGCGCCTGCGCAATCCCTTCGCCCGGCCAGCGCTCAGGCCTCGGACGGCGGCAGCTTGCGCGCATGCGCGCGCGAATAGTAGCCAGCCACGCCCATGGCGCCCGCCATCGACAGGAAGATCGGCAGCATGCCAAGCGCCGTGCCGACCACGCCGAATGTCAGCGGCCACACCACCTGGCTCGTGTTGAGCACCGCCGAACGCAGGCCCAGCGCTTCGCCGGCACGCCCGGAAGGCGACGCCGCATGCAGGATGTTCATCACGTTGGGTTGCGCGCTGCCCAGCGCGAGCCCGAGCAGGAACGCCAGGCAGCACATCAGCCAGAACTGGGACACGAAGGGATAGAGCAGGTAGGCCACCGCGCCGACCAGCAGCGCGCCGCGGATCACCTTCCATTCGGACAGCCGGCGCGACACCAGCGGCATCGCCACCCGGATCGCGAAGGTGGCGATGGCGAAGGCGCCCAGCACCCAGCCGATCGACGACGGCGAAAGCCCGACGCGCGTGCCCTGGATCGGGATCAGGAATGCGTGCAGGTCCCAGGCGGCGGACAGCACTGCGCTGGCGATGAAGACCGCACGCAGCTCGGGGTGCGCCAGCAGCCCCAGCGTGGAGTTGCGGCTGCCGTCGGCGATGGCGCCGCGTGCGGCACGCCCGCCGCGTTCGGGCAGCCGGCGGCGTACCAGGCACAGCCCGGCCAGTCCGGCGCCGGCCACCACGACTAGCGCGCAGAAGGCCGGACGGAAGCCGGCGTGCTCGATCAGGTAGCCCATCACCACCGGCCCCACCGTGCCCGAGAACGACAGCCCGAGCGCGTGCAGCGTGTAGTTGCGCAGTCGCGTGCCGTCGCTGGAGATCTGCCCGATCAGCAACTGCATGGCGACCTGGACCAGCATGAAGCCGACCCCGATCAGCGCGCACGAAAGATACAGCGCCGCGATGCCCGGCCACAATGCCGGCAGCAGCGTGCCCGCCAGGACCATCATCGAACCGGCGGCCATGGGCTTGCGCGGCCCGGTCTCATCGATGCGCTTGCCGGCATGGATGGCCAGCAACATCGGCAACAGCGCATAGAGCGACATCAGGATGCCGAGCGTGACGGTGGAAGCCTTGAGGGAGAGGGCGAACAGCGAGACCACCACGCGGCTGGCATTGAAGGCCACGTGGTTACACACCGTGAGCGCGATCAGGCAACTGATCGGCGGAACGGTGGTCTGTAGCGGCGGCATGCGCGGGCGGGGGCGGGTAGGAAACCGGAGGAAAAACAAGTGCGGCCGAAACCGCACCCAGGGAAGGAGGCCACGATCGCTCGCGGACATCCGTATTGCGCCATCTATTGGAAACTTCGTTGTAAATGGCCGTTTAATTATGCGAGCGGCGTGGCCGATGTACAACGACTGTCTGCGCGGAGAGCGCGAAAGTGTTGCGAAAGTGCCTCGTCTGGCGGGGATGTGTCGCGGGTGGGCAACAGCCGCGGGGTTGGCTCAGCCGCCCTGGTGCAGCGAGGCATCGGGAGCCGGGCGCGCAGGCGCGGCGGGGCGCACTTGCGCGGGCCTGGCACTCGCCGCGGCCGCGGCGGCGGCCGGCGTCCTGGCTTCGGCCCCGCTGTCCGGCGACGGCGCGGGTCCGGCAGCCTGGCCGGTGGCGCCGGTGGCCGGATCGCGGTAGGTCTTGCCGGGAGGCGGGGCGATCGGACGCTTGCGGATCTCGGCCAGCAGCTTGCCGCACTGCGAGTTCTCGCTGGTGGAAAGGTCGATCAGGGGCAGCACGGCGGCGCCGATAGGCGCCACCAGCGCGAGCGCCACCACGCCCCCGGCGCGCAGGGCCAGCACGCCCACGTCCGGGCTGACCGATGGTTTTTTCAGCGTGCCGCCCACATAGAGCGGCGAGCGCAGCGAGAAGATGCGCAGGCCCTTCGAGTCGGGCCGGACGGTCAGCGCCAGCCGCTCGCTGGCCAGGTCGACGGCGCCGCTGGTATCGATCACGGCATCCTGCGTATCGAGCACGAAGGTACGCGCGCGCGCCACGCCGTTGGTGAAACTGAAATCGCTGACGCCGCAATTGATCTGCACCGGCTTGTCGCCGAACAGCTTCGAGATCACCACGCTGCCCACGTTCAGCCCCATCGCCTCCAGGACGAACTTGCTCACCGTGCCGTTCTCCACCAGCAGCTTGGCTTCGCCGTTGGCGCTGCCCAGCAGCGTGGCCACCGAGTTGCCGGTCGCGCTCAGCCTGGCGCTGCCGTTGAGCTCGCCGATGCTGGCGCGCATCGATTCGAGCTTGGGGAACAACTCCTTGAGCTTGAGGTGGCGCGCCTTCATGTTGATGATGGCGGCCAGGGGTTCGCGCTTGCCGTTGAGTTGCAGCGAGGACACCAGGTTGCCCCCCGCCACGCCAAAGTCGAGCGGGTCCAGGGTCAGCACGCCGTCGTCGAGCTTGWGATGGGTGACGAGGTCGGTGATCGGCAGGTCGCTGGTGCGGATGATGCGCTTGCCGGTGAACTTCACGTCGGCGTCGATGCTGTCCCAGCGTTCGGTGCGGAATGGCGCCACCGGCAGGGCTTTGTCGGCGGGCTGCTTCACGCCGCTGCCGGAAGCAGCTTGCCCGGGCTTGGCGTCGGCGCCGATCAGCGGTGCGAGGTCTTCGAAGCGCAACTGGCCGGATTCGAGCTCGCCCGACAGCAGGGGGCGTGGCTGGCGCTGCGTGTAGGTAAGCGTGCCGTTCAGGTCGCTGCCGCCGACGCGTCCGCTGAACTTGTCGTAGCGGTACACCGAGCTGCCTTTTTTCAGCGTGGCGACGAGCCGGCCGCGTGTTTCGTATGGCGGCGTGCTGGGCAGCACGATGCCGGTCAGGGCATAGAGCTTGGCCATGTTGTCGCCCGACAGCTGCAGGTGGACGTCGAGCGCGCCAAGGTGGGCGGGGTTGGTCAGCGTGCCCTCCACCACCGCGCGCGTATTGCCGACACGCGCGTCGGCCTGTACCGGGAAGGGCATGTTGGTGTCGCGCAGGCTGAGCACCGTGCCGGCCTTGCCGGTGGCGTTGATGGTGGCGTCGTTGTAGCGCCCGGTGGCCTTCCAGCGCACGCCATAGCGCTGGCTGCCGGTGCCGGGCTGGCCGGGGGCGGGGACCGTTGCGCTGGCGCTCCCCGGCGTGCCCGAGGCCGCGGGATTGATCAGCGCGCCGTCGCGGGCCCTGTCGTAGAGCGGGCTGTCGCCTATGGTGTCCAGGCGGGCCTGCATCTCGATTTTCATGGCCTTGTCGGACAGGGTCAGGTCGCCCCGCGCCAGCGCCATTTCGCCGATATCGAGCTTCCATTCCGAAGGCTTCTTGCTCGACGCCATGTCGAACGTCCAGTTGTTGCGCTGGTCCGCCAGGCGCTCCAGCCACACGGCGGGGCTGTCGACGACGATGGTGGGAACCGAGATCTGGTGCCTGAGCAGCGGCAGCGGACGCACCACGAAGATCAGCTCGCGCACGGTGGCGAAGTTGGGCTCGCGCGCCCAGCCGGGGTTGCCGACGGTGATGTCGGTGGCGGACAGGCGGGGCCAGGGCACCCAGGTGTGCCAGCCGGTCTCGCCTTCCGCCCGGCGCCAGGTCAGGGTCAGGTCGCCGTTGACGGCAAAGGGCCGGCCGATCGCCTCGGACACGCGCTGGTTGAGCCACGGCTTGAGGCGGTTCCAGTCGAAGGTCAGAATGACCACGAACAGCACGGCGATCAACACCAGCGGTGTCAGTACACTCCAGATAACTGCCTTGCGGCGCAGGGACATGGGGTCGGTATCCTGGTCGGGCGGACCGCGCGCAGCGCATGTATTGCGTCTTGGGGGGCGAGGCGGCGGTCGAACCACTGCTGTAGGTATTGTATAGTTGCGCGCCCCGTTCTCCTGTCGGCGCTTGGCTGACAGTGTGATGTGACGGGCATTTTGCTTCTCGCGTGGCTTTCGCGTGGTTGCCGCGTGCCTTGCCGTGCTTCCACGGCAGCCTCTTTTCTCTCTTACCAGCAAGTCTCGAGCCAAGATATGAGCAATCTCGTCCCGGAAACAGCCCCGGAAACGTCCACCTCCCCGGCACTGGCGCAACTGCCGCCGGCGCTGACGCACGAGAGCCCGGCCGACGACGACTACCACCGCCGCTTCGGCGGCGTGGCGCGCCTGTACGGCGCCGACGGCCTGGCGCGCCTGGAGGCGGCGAGCGTTTGCGTGGTCGGCATCGGCGGCGTGGGCAGCTGGGCGGCAGAGGCGCTGGCGCGCAATGCCGTGGGCCGCGTCACGCTGATCGACCTCGACCATATCGCGCTGTCCAATACCAACCGCCAGATCCACGCGCTGGGCGACGACTACGGCCGCGCCAAGGTCCAGGCCATGGCCGAGCGCATGGTGCAGATCAACCCGCGCTGCCGCGTGACCGAGGTGGACGATTTCGTCACCGTCGACAACGTGGCGGAGCTGCTTGGCGGGCACGACTACATCATCGACGCGATCGACTCGGTCAAGGTCAAGATCGCCATGCTGGGCTGGGCGCGGCGCGAAGGCCGGCGCATCATCACCYGCGGCGGCGCCGGCGGCCAGCTCGATCCGACCCGCATCCGCGTCGTCGACTTCTCGCGCACCGTCCAGGACCCGCTGCTGGCCAAGGTGCGCTCCAGCCTGCGCAAGGACTGGGGCTGGCCGCGCAACCCCAAGCGGAAGTTCGGCATCGACGCAGTGTACTCGGACGAACCGCTGCGCTATCCCGAACCCGAGCAGCAGGCCTGCGAGATCGATGAGGCTCCGGCCGCGGCCGTGCCGGCAGCACCGCCCGCCGGCCCGCAGGGGCTGGCCTGCGCCGGCTTCGGTTCCTCGGTGGCGGTGACCGCCGTGTTCGGCATGGTGGCGGCCGCCAGCGTGCTGGGGGCGCTGACGGCGCCGGAGTGAAGCGCCGGGGCGCGGGAGCTAGGCCGCCAGCTCGGCCAGCAACGCGGCCAGGTCGGCTTCGTCCGGGGCGGAGTTGTCGAAGTAGCTCAGTTCGGGATGCGCCTGCGGTGCCGGCATGAAGCGCCGGGCGCGGTAGTCGTCCCAGTGCGTCAGCTTGTAGGCATCGTTGGGGTTGCCGCGCCGGATGATGCGGGCATGGGCTTCGTCTTCCGGCAGGTGCACCCACAGGGTGCGTACCTCGGTGCCGGGCGGCACGCGCAGCCACGCCGGGTCGTGCAGCAGATGGTCGCGTACCTCGCGCGAAAGCGGGCCCACCACGATCACGCTGATGCCCAGCGCAAGATTCTCGCGCGCGGTGTCGAGCAGGCCGTGGTACTCGGCATCGCGCAGGTGCTTGAGGTAGGTGGGGCTGTCGCGGTCGTTCGGGTCGCCGGTCAGCGCGCCCATCGCCGCGGCGCTGTAGCCGCCGTACAGGGTGTCCTTGTCGAGCAGGCAGAACGGTTCGCCGGTGGCCTGCATGAGCGGGCCGATCAGGCGGTGGGCCAGGGTGGTCTTGCCGGTGCCGGCGTGGCCGCAGAAGAAGAGCAGTCGGGGCATATGGGGGCAGGCCTGGGCCTGGCGCGATGGAAAGCCAGGCTCCAGCATAACCCGCGCRCCGTCTTGTCCTGGATCAGGCCGGCGAACCGCGGATTCGGTATCCTCTGGCCTTATGCCGGCACCCGGCGCCATGCATGCCGGCGAGCCTGCCCACTTTCTTCTCCCCAGACATGACCGATTCCCCTACGGATGCCATTGCGGATGCCCTCGCGCCGAGCCGCGCCACCCTCGCGCCCGAGTTGTTGCTCGGCGAGCCGGTGACCGACGCCACCCATGAAGAGTTCGTGCAATTGCTGGACGCCGCCGCGCGTGCCGAAGACACCGGCTTCCTGGCCGCGCTGGACGAGTGGATCGACCACTCGCGTCATCATTTCGGCCAGGAAGAAGCGTGGATGGAAGCCATGGCCTTCGGCCCGCAGCACTGTCATCGCGGCGAGCACCAGCAAGTGCTGGCGGTGGCCGACGCGGTGCGGGCCAAGGTCGCGGAAGGCGACGTGGCGCTGGGCCGGCGGCTGGTGTCGGAGCTGCCCGGCTGGTTCGACCAGCATGTGAAGTCGATGGACGCGATGATGGTCAGCCACATGCGCGAAAACGGCTTCAGCCTGATCGAGGCACCTGCCGGGCAGGCTGCCTGAATACGCTGGCGGGCTTCAGCCTGCGCCGGCGGCCGCGCGGTCGAGCACGACGAAGTGCTTGCGCACGGCTTCAATCACCTCGAACAGCCCGGTAAAGCCCGCCGGGATCACGCACGCATCGCCGGGCCCGAATTCGCGGGCGTTGCCGGCATCGTCGCTGATGCGGATGCGTCCGCTGATGATCTGGAAGAACTCTTCCTTGCCTGCCGGGAAGGCAATGCGCCACGCACCCGGCTCGCACGCCCACACCCCGCAGTCGAAGTCGCCCCGGCCGGCGCTGTAGTGCGTCCACGTGGTGCGCTCGGGATTGCCCGACACCAGCCGGTCCGGGCGCGGACGGTCGTGGCTGGGAGTCGGGTCGGTGCGGAAATCGGCCAGGCGGGGCAGGGAAGCGGTCACGGCAGCAGCGGGCAAGAAGGTATGACAGGCCCGCCAGTTTAATTCAGCGCGGAAGCCAGCTGCCGGCGCCAGCGCGAAACCGCCTCGGGCTGGTCGCTCATCAGGTCGAATACCGAGATCATGGTGACGCGCCCGACATCTTCCTCGAAGCTGCGGTCGGCCCGCACGATCGCCAGCAATTGCTCCAGCGCGGCCTCGTATTGCCGGTGCGCGATGAGCGCGCGGGCGAGGTCCAGGCGCGAACGCAGGTCGCCGGGCGCCGCGGCGATGCGCGCCGTCAGCGTGGCGGTGTCGGGCAGTTCGGACACGCCGCGCATGGCCTCGAGGCGAGTACGCAGCGCGGCGAAGCCTTCCGCCTGGGGTGCGCTGGGCGACAGCATGCCGAACTCGGACTCGGCCTGGTCCAGCGCGTCCATGTCGAGCAGGAAGCCGATGTATTCGAGCCGGGCCGCGTCGAAGCCGGGATCGAAAGCCAGCGCGGCCTGGAAAGCCTCCCGGGCGGCTTCATGATCACCGGCGCCGATGGCATCGCGCGCCGCGCGCAAGGCGGTCTGGCCAGGATTGGGCATCACGCGGGCCAGGAACTCGCGCAGGCCGGACTCCGGCAGCACGCCGGTGAACTGGTCTACCGCCTGGCCGTCCGCGAACGCAACCACGTGCGGGATGCTGCGCACGCCGAAGTGCCCCGCCAGGTCCTGGTTCTCGTCGACATTCACCTTGGCCAGCCGCCACTTGCCGCCGGCCTCGGCTTCCAGCTTTTCCAGCATCGGGCCCAGCGTCTTGCACGGACCGCACCAGGGCGCCCAGAAATCCACCAGCACCGGGATGTGATGCGACGTCTCGATCACGTCGGCCTCGAAATTCTGCAGGGTTACGTCGCTCATGGCTTGCTCTCGGTAGAAGGTGGGCCCGGCGCGTGCCGGGGGGCAGACCTAAGCTAGATTGGGGCGGACGGCGCCGTTTGCAACCACGCCCGGCCGGGCGACGGGTAGACAAGGGTAAGCGATGGATTGAAAATAGAACGGTCGTTCGGTTATATTGCTTGATTCGCATTTCAAGATCAGGTCCAGCAGACCGCATAGGAGACATTTATGCCAACCCACCAGTCCGCGCGCCCGCATTTCAAGTTCTGGCCCAAGCGGGTACCCACCGAGATCGTGCTGCCGGAAACCTCGCTCTGGTACAACCTGGTGGTGTCCGCGCACCGCTATGCCGACAAGGCGGCCATCCGCTATTTCGGCAACGCCATCAGCTTCAGCCAGCTCGAGGCGCAGGCCAGCGCCATGGCCGGCTGGCTGCAGCAGAAGGCGGGCGTGAAGAAGGGCGACCGGGTGCTGCTCTATATGCAGAACTGCCCCCAGTTCATCGTCGGCTACTACGCCATCCTGCGCGCCGACGCCGTGGTGGTGCCGGTCAACCCGATGAACCGCACCGAGGAATTCAAGCACTACATCAGCGACGCCCAGGCCCGCGTGGCGATCTGCAGCGCCGACCTGGCGGCCGGTGCCGAACAGGCCAACGCCGAGCTGCCGGCCGGGCAGCGCCTGCAGCATATGCTGGTCACGCAATACAGCGACGCGCTGCCTGCCAGCTACGAACACCCGGAAGATGCGCCCGCCGCCTGGCTCACCGCCCAGCATCCGCTGCCGGCCGGCGCCACGCCGTGGGCCGAGGCGCTCGCCCTGAAACTGGTGCCGTCCGAACATACCGCCGGTCCCGACGACGTGGCAGTGATGCCCTACACCTCGGGCACCACCGGTTTCCCCAAGGGCTGCATCCACACCCACCGCTCGGTCATGCACAACGTGATCGGCGGCGGCATCTGGAGCGGCAGCGGCGCGGAATCGACGATCCTGTCGGTACTGCCGATGTTCCACGTCACCGGCATGCAATACGGCATGAACGGCCCGATCTACAGCGGCGCCACGGTGGTGATGCYGCCGCGCTGGGACCGCGAAGTCGCCGGCCGCCTGATCTCGCGCTACCAGGTCACCCACTGGACCAATATCCCGACCATGGTGATCGACTTCCTCGGCAGCCCGAACCTGGCCCAGTTCGACCTGTCGAGCCTGCGCTACATCGGCGGCGGTGGCGCGGCCATGCCGCAGGCAGTGGCGGAGCGCCTGCAGCAGCAGTTCGGCCTGAACTATGTCGAGGGCTATGGCCTGTCGGAAACGATGGCGCCGACCCACAGCAACCCGGTCGACCGCCCCAAGCTGCAATGCCTGGGCGTGCCCACCCTGAATACCGACGCGCGCGTGATCGACCCGGTCACRCTGGCCGAGCTGCCGCCCAATGAAGTCGGCGAGATCATCGTGTGCGGCCCGCAGGTGTTCAAGGGCTACTGGGGCAAGCCGGACGCCACGCGTGACGCCTTCATCGAGTTCGACGGCAAGACCTTCTTCCGCACCGGCGACCTGGGCCGCATGGACGAGGAGGGCTATTACTTCCTGACCGACCGCCTCAAGCGCATGATCAACGCGTCCGGCTTCAAGGTGTGGCCGGCCGAGGTGGAGAACCTGCTCTACAAGCATCCGGCCGTGCAGGAGGCCTGCATCATCGGCTCGCGCGACCCGTACCGCGGCGAAACCGTGAAGGCGGTGGTCGTGCTCAAGGCCGATGCCAAGGGCAAGACCACGCCCGAGGACATCATCGAGTGGGCCAAGGAAAACATGGCGGCCTACAAGTATCCGCGCGTGGTGGAGTTCGTCGATGCGCTGCCCAAATCGGGCACCGGCAAGGTGATGTGGCGCCAGCTGCAGGAAAGCGAGAACGCGCGCAGCGCCTAACCGGCTGCTGCCTGACAGCGCCCGGCGCGCCGTGCGCCGGGCTTAGTGCCCGCGCGCGCGCATCAGCATCTTCACCATGGTCTTGTAGCTGCGTTCGCGCGCGTGCCGCGTCGGGCTGGTACCGTCGCGGTCCGCCAGGTTGGCGTCCGCGCCGGCATCGAGCAGCAACTGCACCGTATCCTCGTAGCGCGCGCTGCCGTCGCCCATGACGATGGTCTCCAGCAGGGCGGTCCAGCCCTGCCGGTTGACGTGGTCGACCGCCACGCCCGCCTTCAGCAGCACCTTCACCACCTCGGTATTGCCATGCGCGCAGGCGACGATCAGCGCCGTGCTGTTGCTGATGTCCGTGCTGTTGAGGTCTGCTCCGTGCGTAATCGCCAGTTGCACCACTTCGAGCTGCCCCGTGGACGCGGCCAGCAGGAAGGGGCTGTTTGAGTCGATGTCCTTGCGGTTGACGTCGGCGCCGGCCGCCACCAGCGTCTTGGCCACCTCGGTGTGGCGGCTGTACACGGCTACCAGCAAGGCGCCGCGGCCGCGTTCGTCGGTGGCCTGGGCGGAAGCGCCGGCCGCCAGCAGGCGCTTGACCAGCTCGAGATCGCCTTGCGTGGCGGCAGCGATCAGGTTGCGGTCGAGGGCGCCAACGTTTTCGTGGGCACTGGTAGCGCCGGTGGCGGCGGTGGCGCCCTGCCCGTGCGGGCGCGGCGAGGTCTGGGCCGGGCTGCTTCCGCCCKGGCGGGCCGCCAGGCTCGAACCGCCCGGGCTGGCCAGCAGCGCCCCGCCCATCAGCAGCCCGGTCAGCCCCAGCACTTCGGCGAGTACCATTCGGCGGGAGCGGGCGGCAGGGCGTGGCATCAGGCTGCTTTCCGGGTCAGGCGGCTTCGCTGGTGGCGCGCTCGCAGGCGGCGTCGGTGTCCTGGAGCTGGCGCCACAGGCGGCCCAGGTAAGGATCGTCGACCCCGTTCGTGGCGAGGCCGAGCAAGGTCTGCTGCAGGTATTCGCGCGCCGGGCCATAGAGGCCGCAGGCGTGGCGCAGGCACGCCACCACCCGCTCGTCGGGCAGGCGCCCGGCATAGGCTTCGTGGGTACGGTTCATGACGAAGGCCAGCGCCGGCTGCGGCTTGCTGCCGGCCAGCTTCACCTTGAGCCAGCGCGGATGGTAGGCGCCGGTGAGCATCTCGCGGCGCCACAGCAGGCGGAATTCCTGCTCGATCATGTCGTGGGGGATGCGGAACACCATGCCGTGGCAGCAACCACCGCGGTCCAGGGCCAGCACCAGGCCGGGATCGTCCCAGGTGCCGCGGTTGATGCGCGAATACAGGTAGAAGCCGCGGTGGTAGCCATGCACGGTGGCCAGCTGACGCGCCGTGTGCACCACCATGGGGTTCCAGATCAGGGAGCCGTAGCCGAACACCCAGACATCGCCGGCCAGCCCTGGTGTGTCCGGCCGCTGGTCCAGCGTGGCGCGCAGGGAGCCTTCGAACGCTTCTTCCGGGAGTAGGGAGGAAGCCACCGGCGTGCTGCAAAGAGAAGCACGAAGCCGATCCGTTTCGAGATCTTGTCGGGTGATGGCCATGCTTGCAAGCATAATCCAAAGCTGCGTTTCAGGCGGCACCGAAACCACATGGCAAGCAGAAATCTCTGAAACGACTGTCCCTGTGTGTGCGGCAGACAACGGTTGCCGGTATGGCAGGCGCAGCGAAAATCGCGCCGAGTTGACCGTACGAGGTGGCGGCGGCGGCAGACATGTCCTTACAATACCGCATCAACCAGGAGATCAGGCTATGGCGCGCACGCTCACGGTGGCCTTCGGCACCGGCAAGGAATTCGGTTTCACCATTGGCGACGCCGAACTGGCGGCCGTCAGCGAAGAGGCCGGCTGGCGCTGGTTCGACCGCGAATACGCCGAACTCGATTGCCAGGCTTCGAGTCCGGTGGGCAAGGTGCTGGTGATCGACAAGATCCTGAACGTGGCCAAGTTCTCGGGCGAGCAGCGCTTTGCCGGCGATGCCGCGTGGGCCCAGGACTATGCGCGCCACGCCGCGCGGCTGCTGGACCGCGACAAGGTGCGGGTCGACGTCGGCAACGCCGCGATCAGTTTCTGACGCCGGGGGCGCCAGAAGGCAAAAGGGACGCCCGCGGGCGTCCCTTCTTGCATGGCCGGGTCCGCGACCCGGAGGCTCAGACYGCCAGCAGTTCCACTTCGAACAGCAGCGTGGCGTTCGGCGGRATCACGCCGCCCGCGCCGCGCGCGCCGTAGCCCAGCTCGGCCGGGATCACCAGGCGGCGAGTCCCGCCCACCTTCATGCCCTGGACGCCCTCGTCCCAGCCGCGAATGACGTGGCCTGCACCCAGCGGGAACACGAACGGGTCGTTGCGGTCCTTGCTCGAATCAAACTTGCGGCCAGCCTGGCCGTTGTCGTAAAGCCAGCCGGTGTAGTGCACCGTGACATGCTTGCCCGCGGTGGCTTCGGCGCCTTCGCCGGTGACGGTGTCTTCGTATTGCAGGCCGGAGGGAGTGGTGTTCATGATTGGCTTCCTTATGCTGTATCAGGGAGGGTCACGGTACCGGAACGGCCAGCGCATGGCTGGCCGTTCCGGGCAAACGGGTACTGCGCAACCGCGGCGGCGCCGGGGGTCAGCCCGCGGCGCGCTGCAGGATGTCGAGCGTGATGCGCACGTTGTGGTCGTCGTCGCTGACCCAGATCTCGCTGTCCTGGATCGTCACCGACAAGCGCATGGCGCGCTGGGCCAGCGCGGCCAGGGCATCGACCGCATCGGCCGGCACATTGTAGATGGTCACGTTGCGCAGCTTGCCGACCTTGCCGGACATGCCCTTCCACCATTCGCGCGCGCTCGCACCATTGTAGGTGAACACGGTCACGCGCCCGGCGCGCGCGGAGGCGCGCTTGAGGCGGGATTCGTCGGGCTGGCCCAGCTCGATCCAGTGCGCGATCTCGTCGGTCAGGGTCTTTTCCCACAGGTCCGGCTCGTCGGGCTCGTCCAGGCCGCGGGTGAAGGTGAGCGATTCGCTGGCCTCGCAGGCAAAGGCCAGCAGCCGCACCATCATGCGCGCGTCGTTCTCCGACGGGTGCTTGGCGATGGTCAGGGCGTGGCTGCCGTAGTAGGGCCGGTCCATGTCGGACACGGAAAGCTCGGCCTTGTAGATGGTGGATTTGAGAGCCATTGGGAAACGCTGTGAACCGCTGTGAAGCGCCGCCGCACATGGCGTCGGCGAGATGCGAAAGGCCGCATGATACGTGAATCCGGCGGCGCGCTCGCGGCTGCGCCACGCAGGGCGGCGGGCGGCATCGCCCGGGCGCCCCGGCGTCAGCCCGCGGATGCGGGCGCGGCGATACGCTCAGCGCGCCTTGCGGTACTCGCTCAGGTAGAACCGCAGCAGCGCCGAGCCCAGCACCAGGCACAGGAAGGCCGCCGCGACCACCATGGCGTGGCCGGCCGCACTGTCGACCTGCCCGAACATGGCCAGCCCGGCCAGCCAGCTCGCCACCGGCAAGCTCAGCGCCGGCACCATCAGGGCCCGGCGGCCGTACGTTTGCAGCGCCCACGCCGGGAAGCGGCGCAGGAAGCCCAAGGGAATGCTGCAGATCAGSCAGGCGCCCGCCGCGGCCAGCGAAGCCGCCACTACATCCCCGATGTGAATCATCGTCATCCTGTTGTCGTCCCGTGTCAGGCGGCGGCCGGGAAGCCAAAGGAAACGGGGCCGGCCAAAATATGCAAACCGCTGATTCTACAGAAGAAAATCGCCGGTCAGGCGCCTGCTGGGCAACATGTGGCGGCAGCGCGAGCGCCGCCATGAGGAAGGACGCCGGCCGGGTGGCGCGGCTGTCACTCGCCCGCCGGCTTGTCCGGCGTGGCTTCGACGGAGAGGGTGAGCGTCACGGTGTCGCCCACATCGGGCAGGAAGCGCGTCATGCCGAACGCGCTGCGCGACAGCACCGCCCGGAAGTCGCCGCCGCACACGTGGCGCTTGATGCCGAACAGCGAGATCTCGCCGCAACTGAAGCGCTCGGCCTCCAGTCGCAGCGGCCGGGTGACGCCGTGCAGCGTCAGTTCGCCTTCCACCGCGACCAGCCGCTCGCCTTCGCGTATGAAACGGTCGGCGCGCAGCCGCACGACCGGGAAGGCCTGCGCATCGAGGAACTGTGCCGAACGCAGGACGCCGTCGAGCGTGCGGTTGCCGGTGTCGACCGTATCGGCATCCGCCGTGAAATCGATGCCGCCGCTGCCGGTGGCCTCGTCATAGCGGATGCGGCCATCGATCTTGCCGAAGCGCCCGCGCACGGAGGTGCGCTCGAAGTGGCTGGCGGCAAAGTAGACCGCCGTGTGCGTGGGGTCCACCGCATAGTCGGCGGGGGCGCCCTGCGCCGCGCAGGGCAACGCCGCGGCCAGCAGCCACAGCGTGCGTACCAGGACCGGCGTCTTGCGCATGGCGGCAGGGCTCTAGTGGACGAACACGGGCAGCAGGAACATGCCGATCACCGACAGGAAGCCCACGGTCCAGCACAGGGTGCGCAAGGTGGGGCGGTCCGCCAGGTAGCACACGGTGTAGAAAATGCGCGCGGCGATGAAGACCAGCGCCAGTTCGTCGATGCGCGCCGCCGGCGCATGCAGGAAGCTTGCCGACAGCACGGCCGCGGCAAAGAAGGGAAAGGCTTCGAAGTGATTGCGGTGCGCCATGTCGGCACGGCGCGCGCGTCCGGCCTGCCCTTCCAGCCAGCCGCGCGGGTCGTGGTTGTCGAAGCCGGCGCCGCCGGCCTTGGCGATGGCCACCGTCACGACGGGCAGGATGCCTGCCAGCAGTACACACCAGAACGCTATCGGCATCGCTGTTTCCCTGTTTCCGTATCTGCCTGCCGGCCTGCCCGTTCGCGGAAATCGCACCCGGTTGCCGTCGCGGCGCCCGGGCGCGCTGCCAGCGCGGCCAGCCTCAAGCGGCCACCACGCGGATCTTCACGCCTGCCACGCTGACCACCTGGCCAGCGCGGATCTTGGCGGTCTTGCGCGATTCCACCGCGCCGTCGACCGAGACTTCACCGGCCGCCACCAGGGCCTTGCCGGCGCCGCCGCTGTCGCAGACGCCAGCCACCTTGAGGAGGTCGTTGAGGGCGATATGCTCGCCTTCGAGCGAAAAGGTGATGGTCTGCATGGTCATTTGCCCCAGCTGTCCTTGAGGCCGACGATACGGTTGAAGACCGGCTTGCCCGGCTTCGAATCGACACGGTCGGCCACGAAGTAGCCATGGCGCTCGAACTGGAAGCGGTCGTCGGCGGCAGCCTGCTCCAGGCCCGGCTCCAGATAGGCTGTGACCACTTTCCTGGAGTCCGGGTTCAGCGCGTCGAGGAAATTCTTGCCGCCGGCGTCCGGGTTGGGGTCGTTGAACAGGCGGTCGTACAGGCGCACCTCGGCCTCGGACGCATGCGGCGCGCTGACCCAGTGGATGTTGCCCTTGACCTTGACGCTGTCCGCGCCCGGCGTGCCGCTCTTGGTGTCCGGCAGGTAGCTGGCGTGCACGGCGATCACCTTGCCGTCCGCGTCGCGGTCCACGCCCGTGCATTCGATCACGTAGCCGTAGCGCAGGCGCACCTTGCTGCCGGGGTTGCCGTCCTTCGGCGCGAACAGGCGGAAGTAGCCCTTGGGGGGCGCTTCGCTGAAGTCGTCGCGCTCGATCCACAATTCGCGCGACAGCGGGAACACGCGGCGGCCCAGTTCGGGCTTCTTCGGGTGCACCGGGGCCGAGCATTCCTCGCTCTGGCCTTCGGGGTAGTTGTCGAGGATCAGCTTGACCGGGTCCAGCACGCCCACGCTGCGCGCGGCGCGCGCGTCGAGGTCGTCGCGCACGGCGCCTTCGAGCGTGCTCATGTCGATCCAGCTATCGGACTTGGCCACGCCGATGCGTTCGCAGAACAACTGTATCGATTCCGGGGTGAAGCCGCGCCGGCGCATGCCCACGATGGTCGGCATGCGCGGGTCGTCCCAGCCTTCCACGCGGTTCTCGTTGACCAGTTGCAGCAGGCGGCGCTTGCTGGTGATGGCGTAGGTCAGGTTCAGGCGCGCGAACTCGTACTGGTGCGGCAGCGGCTCGCTGAACACGCCGCAATCGCGCAACTGGGCGAGCACCCAGTCGTACAGCGGGCGGTTGTTCTCGAACTCCAGCGTGCACAGCGAGTGGGTGATGTTCTCGATCGCGTCCGAGATGCAATGCGTGAAGTCGTACATCGGGTAGATGCACCACTTGTCGCCCGTGCGGTGGTGATGGGCATGGCGGATACGGTAGATCACCGGGTCGCGCATCACGATATTGGGCGCGTTCATGTCGATCTTGGCGCGCAGCACGTGCTCGCCGTCGGCGTACTTGTCGTCGCGCATGTCGCGGAACATCTGCAGGTTCTCCGCCACGCTGCGATCGCGGAACGGCGAAGGCGTGCCCGGGCGCGAGAAGTCGCCGCGGTTGGCGGCGATCTGCTCGGCGCTCTGGCTGTCCACGTAGGCCACGCCGCGCTCTATCAGCTTTTCGGCGAAGGCGTAGAGCTGGTCGAAGTAGTCGCTGGCGTAGTACAGGTGCGGCTGGCGGGCGCCGTCCTTGTCCGTGGTGTCCCAGCTGAAGCCGAGCCAGTGCACCGAGTCGATGATGGAATCGACGTATTCGGTGTCTTCCTTGACCGGGTTGGTGTCGTCGAAGCGCAGGTGGCAGCGGCCGGCGTAGTCGCGCGCCAGGCCGAAGTTCACGCAGATGCTCTTGGCGTGGCCGATATGCAGGTAACCATTGGGTTCCGGCGGGAAGCGGGTGATGACGGTGGGCAACGCCTGGCCCTGCGTATCCTGGCGGCCGGCATAGGTACCGGCGTTGAGATCCTGGTCGATGATGCTGCGCAGGAAATTGGATGCGGCGGGGGTGCTGTCGTTGGCTTTGGGGTCGTGGCTCATGGTTGCGCCGGAGGCGGTTACGTCAGCAGGCGCAGGCTGCGCACCGGAATGCGGCGCGCAGCCTGCCGCGCTGCTCGATTGCATGGCGGAATGCCGGATCGCGTGATTTTACCGTGCCTGCGCCCGGCGTCGTGCAAACTCGCCGCGCCGGCCTGAAAAGACGCCAAAACGGCTGGCGCGTCCTAGCATGGAGTCAACGCATCCGCTTCCCGGAGTCCATTCGCCATGCCTGCCTCGACCGTCACTCCAGCCGCCCGCCCGACCCCGCACGAAGCCCTGGCCGGGCTCTGGCAGGCCGCCGGGCTGCCTGCCGCCGCGCCAGGCCACGCGCGGCTCGGCGGCGCCGATCCCGGCCTGCCCTCGTCCTTTGCCGTGGGCACGGCCGCGCAGGCCAGCCTGGGCAGCGCGGCGCTTGCCGCGGCGGCCCTGTGGGAATTGCGCGGCGGCGGTCGCCAGCAGGTTGCCGTCGATATGCGCCATGCGCTGGCCGAGTTCCGCAGTGAACGCTACCTGCGGGTGGACGGCGCGCCTGCGCCGGAATTCCGCGACCCCCTGACGCGCCTCTGCCGCTGCGGCGACGGCGGCTGGGTACGCCTGCACGCCAATTTCCCGCACCACCGGGACGGCGTGCTGCGCCTGCTCGGCTGCGGCCCCGATCCCGCCGCGGTGGACGCCGCCCTGCGCAAATGGGAGCCCGAGGCCTTCGAGACCGCCGCCTCGGAAGCGGGCCTGGTGGTGGCCGCCTTGCGCGGCTTCGACGAATGGGACCGGCATCCGCAGGCGCAGGCCCTGCGCGGCCTGCCGCCGCTGACGCTCGAGCGTATCGGCGACGCGCCGCCGCAGCCTTTGCCGGCGCTGCCGGGCGCCGGCGCGCGTCCGCTTTCCGGCGTGCGCGTGCTCGACTTCACGCGCATCATCGCCGGGCCGGTGGCGGGGCGCACCCTGGCCGCCCATGGTGCCGACGTGCTGCTCGTCACGGCTGCCCACCTGCCTTTCATCGCGCCGCTGGTGATCGATACCGGGCGCGGCAAGCGTTCCTGCCAGCTCGATCTGCGCGACCCCGACGACAAGCGGGCCCTGCACAAGCTGCTGCATGGCGCCGATGTATTGATCCAGGGCTACCGTCCGCAGGGCCTGGCCGAACTGGGGGTGGGGCCGGAAGCGGCGGCGCGGGCGCGCCCCGGCATCGTCTATGTGAGCTTGAGCGCCTACGGGCATGTGGGGCCGTGGGCAGGCAAGCGTGGCTTCGATTCGCTGGTGCAGGCCGCCACCGGTTTCAACCATGCCGAGGCACTGGCGGCCGGCAGCGAAGAGCCGCGGCCCTTGCCGGCGCAGGTGCTGGACCACGCGGCGGGCTACCTGCTGGCACTGGGAGCCATGGCCGGGCTTTACCGCCGCGCCACCGAGGGCGGCAGCTGGCATGTGCGCGTGTCGCTGGCGCAGACCGGGCAGTGGCTGCGCAGCCTGGGCCGTGTCGATGGCGGACTGCGCCAGCCGGACCAGCAATACGCGGATGTGGCGGACCTGCTCGAGACCCTGCCATCGGGGTTTGGCGAGCTGACCGTGGTATCGCATGCCGGGCGTCTGTCCGAGACGCCCGCGCGCTGGGCGCTGCCGTCAGTGCCGCTGGGTTCGCACGCGCCGGAGTGGCTGCCGCGCGCCTGAGTGGCGCGCGTTCCCGGGCTTGCCCGGCCGGGGTCAGGCGCCGGTCATGCGCCAGTCATGCGCCAGTCATGCGCGCCATCCATTGCGCCATGTCGCGTTCGAGGGGGCTGCCTTCCTGCTGGGCGGCGAGGATGCGTTCGCGGTCCGCGGCAGGGCGGTTCTGGCTCAGCTTGAACTTGGCTTCGATGCGTGTCGGCACGATGCGCAGGCCCACGATCGCGCCCAGCATCTTCTGCTGGAAGTCTTCCGGCAGCGCGCGCCACTGCGCGGCGTAAGCGGGCTCGTTGCGGGCAATGAGGCGCTTGAGCAGTGCGTCCTTCTCCGTGGCGTCATGGATGGTGGCGATGTCCGCGTAGACGTGCACGGCGACGTAGTTCCAGGTCGGCACCGACAGTTTCTGCTCGTACAACGCGGGCGATACGTAGCCGTGCGGCCCCTGGAACACCAGCAGCGCGCGCGGGTTCTGTTCGAGCCAGCGCCAGTGCGGGTTGGYGCGCGCCATATGGCCTTCGACCTGCCAGCTGTCGCCGGCGCGTTCGGCAACCACCGGCAAGTGGGTGGCGAACGGGATGCCGTCGGCATCGTTGCCGACCAGGGTGGCAAACGGGTAGCCGCGCAAGACGTCGTCGATGGCGTCGGCTTCGGTGCTGGCAAAGTGGGATGGCGTGTACATGGGCGCGTGGTGATCGGGCGGGATCAATACAGGGTTTGTTGCAGCCGTGCGGGCTGGGTCTCGTCGTAGGCGGTGCCGTCGATGGTGTGGTGGCTCAGGGTGGCGAGGATGGTGCCGTTGCTCGGCAGGCTGGCGCGCGCCACCTGGCTTTGCGGGGCCCACAGTTTCGAGCGCACCAGCGCGCGGGCGCACTGGAAGAACACCGATTCGATCGCGATCACCAGCACCGTCGCCGGCGCCTTGCCATCGACCACGCAGCGCGCGATGAGCGCGGGGTCCACCGAGATGGTGGCGGTGCCCGCCACGCGAATGGTCTCGTTGACGCCGGGAATGACGAACAATAGTCCCACGCGCGGATCGGCCACGATATTGCGCAGGCTGTCGATGCGGTTGTTGCCGCGGCGGTCGGGCAGCAACAGGGTGCGTTCGTCCAGCACCTGCACGAAGCCGGGCGCGTCGCCGCGCGGCGAGCATTCGGCATGCCTGCTGCCAACGGTAGAGAGCAGGCATAGCGGGGCGGCTTCGATGAAGGCGCGGTAGAGCGGGTGCAGGTAGCTGACTTCCTTGGCGAGCGAAGCTTCGGCGGCGTCGGCGTAGCGCGCTTCCAGCTCGGCCAGCGTGGTGATGGCGTATGGGTTCATGGCGAGGAGCATGCGCGGCGGCCGGGGCATCGCTACGCTTGTTTCTTTTGGTTTCCCGAGACGCTGCGGGACGATTGCGGGACAGTGCCTCACTGTACCGCAATCGCGCCGCGTGCCCGGCGCTACAGCGTGACTGTGCCGCGGCCCAGCTCGATCACGCGCCCGCCCACGCGGATGGCCTTGTCGGCCGTGACCTCCAGGTGCAGCGCGCACGGACGGCCCACGGCCTCGCCCTGGGCAATGCGGCAGGTGGCGGGCAGGTCGCGGCCGCTGGCGACGATCCAGCCGCCCAGGTTGGCGCAGGCCGAGCCGGTGCCCGGGTCCTCCGCCACGCCGCCGCCCTGCTTGGTGAAGAAGTAGCGCGCCTCGACCTGGCCGGGCTGCGCGGGATCGAAGGCGAACACATAAGCGGTCTTGCGGCCCAGGCTGCTCTGCGGCCATGCTTCGAGCCGGCTGCCGTCGGGCTGGGCGCGGCGCACGGCGTCCACGCTGCGCAGCGGCACCAGCAACTGGTCGGCGCCGGTATCGACCCACATCGGCGGCGCCAGCAGGTCCGCTGCGGTCAGGCCGAGCAGGCCAGCCATCTGCGCGTCCGGCAGGCCGGCCGGCGCGGTACGCGGCGCGCCCGCGTGCGGCGCGGTGAAGGTCCAGATGTCGCCCTGCGCGGTGACCGGCACCACTCCCGCCTTGAATTCGAGCGAGAAGGCATCGCCGGCGGCGGCCAGTTCGCGCACCACGTGGGCGGTGCCGAGCGTGGGATGGCCGGCGAAGCGCATCTCGTAGCCGGTGGTGAAGATGCGCACCTGGGCGGCAGCCCGCTCCGACGGCAGGATGAAGGTGGTTTCCGACAGGTTGAACTGCAGCGCCAGCGCTTGCATGGTGGCGTCGTCGAGCCCGCGCGCGTCTTCGAACACGCATAGCGGATTGCCGCCGAAGGTCGATTCGGCGAACACGTTGAGCAGGCGGTAGGCGTAGGTGGTCATGCTGTTCCCGGGGAATGCGCCGGGCCATGGATGGCGGACATCACAGTCTAAGGTGCCGGCGCGCGTACGCCATGCACAGTCATGCCGACGCCGGGCAGGCCAGTTGCGGACAGTCGCGCGCCGGCCCGCCAAGAAAAAAGGCGCCCCCGTTGCCGGGGGCGCCCTCCCAGTACTGCTTGCGGGGACTCAGAAACCGATTCAGAAACCGACTGCCTGCCCATCGCGCCGGCTATCGCTGGCGGCTACGTAGCCGTGTTCGGCGTCGTCGGACATACGCCAGATGAACTGGCCGGAGCCAAAGTCCATGTAGGGGTCGTCGACCGACTTGAGCTGGTGGCCGCGCGCCTTGAGGGCGGCCACCACGGCAGGATCCATGGTGGATTCAACGTCCAGGGTGAAGTCTCGGTTGACCTTCCAGCGCGGCGCGCAGCATGCGGCCTGCGGCTGCTGGTTGTAGTCCACCATGCGCACCACGGTCTGCAGATGGCCCTGCGGCTGCATGTCGCCGCCCATCACGCCGAAGCTCATCACCGGCTGGCCGCCCTTGGTCAGGAAGGCCGGGATGATGGTGTGGAAGGGACGCTTGCCGCCTGCCACCACGTTGGCGGACTTCGGGTCCATCGAGAAGCCCACGCCGCGGTTCTGCAGGCTGATGCCGGTGCCGGGCACCACCACGCCGGAGCCGAAGCCCATGTAGTTCGACTGGATGAAGGAAATCATCATGCCGTTCTCGTCGGCGGCGGTCAGGTAGATGGTGCCGCCCACCTTGGGCATGCCGAAGTCGAAATGCGTGGCGCGCTGCATGTCGATCAGCTTGGCGCGCGACTTCAGGTAGGCGTCGTCCAGCATCTGCTCGGGCGTGACTTCCATGCTGCGCGGATCGGCCACGTAGCGATAGAGGTCGGCGAAGGCCAGCTTCATCGCTTCGATCTGCAGATGCTGCGACTCCACCGAATCCACCGGCAGCGAGCCCACGTCGAACTGGTCGAGGATGCCGAGCGCCATCAGCGCGGCGATGCCCTGGCCGTTGGGCGGGATCTCGTGCATCTCATAGCCGCGATAGGACTTGCTGATCGGCTTGACCCAGTCCGGCTTGTAGTCGCGCAGGTCGGCGGCGGTCATGGCGCCGCCGCATTCCTTGCTGAAGGCGGCGATGCGCTCGGCGATCTCGCCTTCGTAGTAGGCCCGGCCGTTGGTGGCGCCGATCTTGCGCAGCGTCTCGGCGGCGGCCTTGAGCGTGAACTTCTCGCCCACGTTGGGCGCGCGGCCGTTGGGCATGAAGGTGTCGGCGTAGCCGGGCTGGTCCTTCAGTTCAGGCACGGCCGCGGCCCACTTGTGCGCCACCACCGGCGGCACCGCATAGCCGCGCTCGGCGATCTCGATGGCAGGCTCCATCAGGTCGGCGAACGGCAGCTTGCCGAAGCGCTCGTGCAGCGCGGCCCAGCCGGCGATCACGCCGGGCACGGTGACGGCGTCCCAGCCGCGCACCGGGCGGTTGGCGATGCCGTTGGCGTCCGTGCCGTACTTGTTCTTGAAATATTCGGGGCTCCAGGCCGCCGGCGCCACGCCGGACGCGTTCAGGCCGTGCAGTTCCTTGCCGTCCCAGAGAATGGCGAAAGCGTCGCTGCCCAGGCCGCACGAGACCGGCTCGACGATGGTGATGGCCGCCGCCGCGGCGATGGCCGCATCCACCGCGTTGCCGCCCTTGAGCAGCATGCGCAGGCCGGCCTGCGCCGCCAGCGGATGCGAAGTGGACACCACGTTGCGCGCGAACAGCGGGATCCGCACGGAGGGGTAGGGGTTGGTCCAGTTGAAATTCTGCATGCTTGTCTCGGTTGCTTGCGCGGGCGGCGCGCCTGCGGCGCCGCCACGGAGGTGGCTTGAACCGACCTCTTATTCGACGGTGATCTTGCGATCCTTGATGAGCTTACCCCAGCGCGCGCTGTCCTTCTTGACCATCGCGGCGAACTGCGCCGGCGTGCCGCCGACCGGCTCGGCGCCCAGCTTGCCCAGGCGCTCCTTGACGTCAGGCGACTGGATCGCCTTGTTGAACTCGGCGTTGAGGCGGTTCACCAGGTCGGCCGGCATGCCCTTCGGGCCATAGATGCCGAACCATGTGTCGGATTCGAAGCCCGGAAGGCCGGACTCGCTGGCCGTGGGGATCTCCGGCGCCAGCGGCGAGCGCTTCAGGCTGGTCACGGCCAGCGCCTTGAGCTTGCCGTCCTTCACGTGCGGCAGGCCCGAGACGATGCTGTCGAACAGGACCTGCACCTTGTTGGAGATCAGGTCGGGCACGGCCAGCGCGGTGCCGCGGTAGGGAATGTGCGTGATGAACACGCCGGCCTGCGCCTTGAAGGCCTCGGCCGTCAGGTGCACCACCGTGCCGTTGCCGCTCGAAGCGTAGTTCAGCTCGCCGGGATGCTTCTTGGCGTAGTCGATCAGTTCCTTGACGTTCTTCACCGGCAGGCTGTTCGGCACCACCAGCACATTGGTGGCGATGGCCACCTGGCCGATCGGCGTGAAGTCGGTTTCGGTGTTGTAGGGCAGGCGGGTGTTGATATACGGCCCGATCGAGTGCGTGCTGGTGGTGGCGATCAGCAGCGTGTAGCCGTCCGCCGGCGCCTTGGCCGCCATGTCGGAGCCGATCGCGCCGCCCGCGCCGGGCCGGTTGTCCACCACGATCTGCTGGCCCATGCTGGTGCCCACTTTCTGGGCGATGGCGCGTGCCAGCAGGTCGGTGGCGCCGCTGGCCGGGAACGGCACGATCAGGCGGATCGGCTTGTTCGGGTAGGTGTCGGCGAGAGCCGGCACCGCGCTCAGTGCGAGGCCGGTGGCGAGGCTCGTGCCGAGCAGGCGCAGCCAGTGTTTCATGGTGTTCTCCGGAACTGGAAGGCAGGGGCAGGCGGCAACTGCCCCAGGGCTGGCCGCCGCACGCGATTCGATGATGCTTTGCATCATTATTCCGTGCGCTACATCGTAATGAAAGCTAATATTTCTTTTGTGTGTCTCAATATTTTCTTAAGTTATTTAGTGGATTAAAGGGCGCTTTTATGGCGCCGATTTCATGAGCACCATCCGCTTCCTCCGTACCTTCGTCGCCGTGGCCGACCACGGCTCCTTTGTCGCCGCCGCCGAGCAGGTGTCGCTGACCCAGGCCGCGGTCAGCCTGCAGATGCGTGCGCTGGAGATGGAGCTGCGCCGCGAACTGTTCGACCGCGGCGGCAGGGTAGTGGCGCTCAACGCAGGCGGACGCGAACTGCTGCCGCAGGCGCGCCGCATGCTGGCGCTGTACGACGAGATGCGCCTGCCGCCCGAGGCGCCCGACGCCATGGCCGGCGCGGTGGCCGTGGGCGCCGTGGTCTCGGTGATGGGCGGCCTGTCGCACGTGGTGGCACGCATGAAGCGCGAATACCCTGCGCTGGACGTGCGCCTGGTCGGCGCCAAGTCCCTCGAGCTGGCCGCCCAGGTGGAAGCCGGCGAGCTGGACGCCGCCATGCTGGTCGAAGGCGCCGGCCGCCTGCCCGGCACCCTGGTGTGGACGCCGCTCTACCGCGAACCGCTGGTGGCCATCGCCGGGCTCAGCAGCCCTGGCGCGACGGCCCGCGAGGCGCTGGCCGCCAACCCGTTCCTGCGCTTCGACCGCGGCCAGCGCACCGGCATGCTGGTGGAGCGCGCGTTGCGCCGCGCCCACCTGCGCGTCAACGAGTTCCTCGAGCTGAATTCGATCGAGGCGCTGGTCGAGCTGGTGCGCCAGGAGGTCGGCGTCACCGTGGTGCCGCTGCTGCAGCGCGCGCGCTGGCTGGACGACGACGCCTTGCGCATCCTGCCGCTGGCGGTGGGCGGCGCGCCCGTGCTGCGCACCATCGGCATGCTGGAGCGGCGCGATCATGCGCGCCGGCATATCACGGCGGCCGTGCGCGAGGCGTGCGCCGGGCTGTTCGGGGCCTGAGGCGCGGGACGCCGATTCCCGCGGCCCACGGACAGGCGGGCGGGAAACGAAAAAAGGGCGCCTCGCGGCGCCCTTCGATGGTCTTGCTGTTGTTGCTTGTTGTCCTGCTTATTCTTCCTGGAACGCTTCTTCGCGCTTGTTCTTGATCGACGGCAGCGCCACGATCAGCACCAGCACGGCAGCGGCGATCAGCAGGCCGAGCGAAAGGGGGCGGGTCAGGAACACGCTGAACTCGCCACGCGACAGCAGCAGGGAACGGCGGAAGTTCTCTTCCATCATCGGTCCCAGCACGAAGCCCAGCAGCAGCGGCGCCGGCTCGCACTTCAGCTTGATGAACAGGTAGCCGATCACGCCGAAGGCAGCGGTCTGGAACACGTCGAACGTGGTGTTCTGGACCGAGTACACGCCGATGCAGCAGAAGGTCAGGATGGCCGGGTACAGGTAGCGGTAAGGCACCTTGAGCAGCTTCACCCAGATCCCGATCAGCGGCAGGTTCAGGATGATCAGCATGAAGTTGCCGATCCACATCGAGGCGATCAGGCCCCAGAACAGCGCGGGGTTGCTGGTCATGACCTGCGGACCCGGCTGGATGTTGTGGATGGTCATCGCGCCCACCATCAGCGCCATCACGGCGTTGGGCGGAATGCCCAGCGTCAGCAGCGGGATGAAGGAGGTTTGCGCCGCGGCGTTGTTGGCCGATTCCGGACCGGCCACGCCTTCGATGGCGCCCTTGCCGAATTCGTGGGAATACTTGGAGGTCTTCTTCTCCAGCGAGTAGGCCGCGAACGACGCCAGTGCCGCACCGCCGCCCGGCAGGATGCCCAGCAGAGAGCCGAGCGCAGTACCGCGCAACACGGCGGGAATCATGCGCTTGAAGTCGGCCTTGGTCGGGAACAGGTTGGTGATGTGGTCCGTGAAGGTTTCGCGGGCATCCTTCTGTTCCAGGTTCGCGATGATTTCCGCGAAGCCGAACACACCCATGGCCACCGAGACGAAGTTCAGTCCGTCGGTCAGTTCAGGCACGTCGAAGGAAAAGCGCGCGGCGCCCGAGTTCACGTCGGTGCCGACCAGGCCCAGCAGCAGGCCCAGCACGATCATGGCGATGGCCTTGACCAGCGAACCCGAAGCCAGCACCACGGCGCCGATCAGGCCCAGCACCATCAGCGAGAAGTATTCGGCCGGGCCGAACTTGAATGCCAGTTCCGACAGCGGCGYGGCGAACGCAGCCAGGATCAGGGTYGCCACGCAGCCGGCGAAGAACGAGCCCAGGCCGGCGGTGGCYARCGCCACCCCCGCTCGYCCTCGCCTGGCCATCTGGTAGCCATCGATGGTAGTCACCACCGACGACGATTCACCCGGCAGGTTGACCAGGATGGCGGTGGTGGAGCCACCATATTGCGCGCCGTAGTAAATACCGGCCAGCATGATCAGCGCGGCCACCGGCGGCAGCGTGTAGGTCACCGGCAGCAGCATGGCGATGGTGGCCAGAGGCCCCAGGCCCGGCAGCACGCCGATCAGGGTACCCAGCACGCAGCCCAGGAAGGCGTATGCGAGGTTTTGCAGGGTCAGGGCGGTAGAGAAGCCCAGCCCCAGGTTGGCGAGTAGTTCCATATGGCCGTCTCCTTATCCTGCCAAGAATGCCGGCCACACCGGCATCTGAAGATTGATGCCGTAGACGAAGGCGCCCATGCTGATCACCACCAGGATGATGGCGTTGAGAACGGCACCCTTCCAGCTGAATTCATGGCTGGCCATCGAGGACACCAGCACCAGTACCAGTACGGACAGCACCATGCCAAGCGGCTTGAGCATGAGGCCGAACAGCACCACCGCGCCCAGGATCCACAGCAGCGTCTTGATATCCCAGCGCGCCAGCTGGTCTTCTTCCTTCTTGGCGGACAGGGAACTCCACAGCACCAGTGCGCCCAGCAAGGCGAGCACGACGCCGAGCCAGAACGGGAAATATCCCGGACCCATCTTGGCGGCGGTTCCCATGGAATAGCCGCGTGCGACCCAGGAAAAGCCGAATCCGACCAGGATGAACATCAGGCCGGAGGCAAAGTCCTTTTGGCTACGTATGCGCAAAATGATTCTCCTCGAAAAGCTGCTTGAAATCCGGGCGGCGGGCGCTGCTGCGGCGCATCAAAGTGACACGCCAAACCGACCTGCCGCGGGCAGGGTGGAAAGTAAGGGGCGGACCTTTCAGCTAYCTTTCAGATGTCTTGTGAAATGGTCAATCTGCGGGTATCTCCCTAGGCGACATACGGATCGCTTCCAGCCGATCCGCGACGGCACCGGGGCGCCCCGCCCGGGGCGGCCCGGCGCGGTCGTGCCGGCAATGGGCTGCGCTATCATCGTTGGCCGCCATGCCGCGGCTCGCCGCCCTCCGGGCATGTGGGCAATGCAGCACGGCGCTGAAAGGAAAGCCGCTTTGGAAAGCATCGACCATGTCATCCTGATCGGCGCCGTCGTGATGTCCCTGGGCATCGTGGTGGGCGCTTTCTCCGCGCGCCTCGGCGTGCCTTTCCTGCTCGTCTTCCTGTCAGTCGGCATGCTGGCCGGCGTCGACGGCCCCGGTGGCATCCGCTTCTCCAATACCTGGCTGAGCTTCCTGGTCGGCAACCTGGCGCTGGCGGTGATCCTGCTCGACGGCGGCCTGCGCACCAGGCTGACCACGTTCCGCGTGGCGCTCAAGCCGTCGCTGGCGCTGGCCACGGTGGGCGTGCTGGTCACCACCGGCCTGGTAGGGCTGTTCGCCGCCTGGGTGCTGGAGATCGACTGGAAGCTCGGATTGCTGCTGGGCGCCATCGTCGGCTCCACCGATGCCGCGGCGGTGTTCTCGCTGCTCAATACCAGCGGCATCCGCCTCAAGGAGCGGGTCGCCAGCGTGCTGGAGATCGAATCCGGCATCAACGACCCGATGGCGATCTTCCTGACCCTGACCCTGATCGAGTGGATCGGCGCGCCCGCCGGCCTGACTCCGGGCGCCCTGCTGTGGCGGCTGGTGGTGCAGTTCGGCGTGGGCGGCGTGCTGGGCATGGGGCTGGGCTACTGCCTGGCCAATGTGATGGAGCGCATCCGCGTGGCCGAGGGGCTGCAGGCCATCCTGCTGTGCTCGGGCGGCGCCATGGTGTTCGCCATCGTGCAGAGCGCCGGCGGCAGCGGCTTCCTGGCGGTCTACCTGACCGGCGTGCTGGTCGGCAACCGCGAGCGCGCGGTCAGCGCGGACGCCATGCGCGCGATGGACGGCATGGCCTGGCTGTCGCAGTCGGTGATGTTCCTGCTGCTGGGCTTGCTGGTGGCGCCGCACCGGATCTGGGAAGTGGCGGGGCCGGCCGCGGCCGTGGCGGCCTTCCTGATGCTGGTGGCGCGCCCGGCCGCGGTCTGGCTGGCGCTGCTGCCGTTCCGCTTCAGCGCGCGGGAGAAGGGCTTCATGGCGTGGATGGGCCTGCGCGGCGCGGTGCCGATCGTGCTGGCGCTGTTCCCGCTGCTGCAAGGGCTGCCCGACGCGGGCCTGCTGTTCCGCGTCGCCTTCGCCGTGGTGCTGGCCAGCCTGCTGCTGCAGGGCACCACGGTGCCGTTCGCGGCGCGCCTGGCCCGTGTGCTGCGGCCGGCATACCCCGAGCCGCTCGCGCGCGCCCGCCTGCATGGCACCCACGGCCCCGCGCTCGAGGTGATGCAGTTCGCCGTGGAGCGCGATGCCCCGGCCGAGAGCCTGCGTGCCGACCAGCTCGAACTGCCGCCGCGTTGCCGTTTGCTGACGGTGGTGCGCGACAAGGCGCTGGCAGCGCCCGAGCAGACCGTGCTGCGCGCCGGCGACGTGGTCTCCATCCTGGCGCCCGGCACCAGCGTGCCGATGCTGGCGCTGCTGTTCCGCAAGCCCGGCCCGGCGCCGGCCTGGGGCAAGGCCAGCCACGATTTCCTGCTGTCCGGCGAGGCCATGCTGCGCGATGTGGCGGGGCTCTACGGCACGCGCGAACTGGGTGCGGCGGAGGCTGGCCTGACGCTGGAGGCGGCCATGCAGGCGGCCTTCACGTCGCCGCCGGTCGAAGGCGATATGGTGGAGATCGCCGGCCTGAAGCTGACCGTGACGCGGATGGACGGGCCGCGCATCATCCAGGTCGGACTATTGCTGCCGCGCACGGCGCGCGGCGCGCGAGCGGCGGAAGGCTGAGGGCCGGGGCGCATTGCGCGCCCTCGCCGGCGCGGCCGGCGCCCGTCGTCAATCCACCTTCGCGCCGGACACCTTCACGATCTGCGCATACTTCTTCAGCTCGCGCTGCACCAGCGCGSCRAACTGYTCSGGCGTGGTCGGCGCCGGCTGCGCGCCGATGCGGGCCAGGCGGGCCTTCATGTCGTCGGTCTTGAGGATGGCCACGATGTCGTGGTTGAGGCGGTCGACGATCTCGCGCGGCGTATTGGCCGGCGCGAACACGCCGAACCAGGTCGAGATATCGAAGCCTTCCAGCCCCAGGCCCTTGCCGGCTTCGGCAATGGTCGGCAGCTCCGGGAAGGCCGCGGCGCGCACCGCCGTGGTCACCGCGAAGGCCTTGAGCTTGCCGGCCCTGATATTGGCCGAGGCCGAGGCAAGGTTGTCGAAGATCATGTCGGTCTGGCCGGACAGCACGGACAACTGCGCGGGCGAGGCGCCGTTGTACGGGATATGGACCATGCTCACCTTGGCCATGCTCTTGAACAACTCGCCCGACAGGTGCCCGGCGCTGCCGTTGCCGCCCGAGGCGTAGTCCAGCTTGCCGGGGTTCTTGCGGGCGTATTCCACCAGCTCGCGCAGGTCGGTGATGTGCAGCTCGGCGGCCTTGCCGGGGTGCATCACCAGCACGTTTGGCACGTCCGCCACCAGGGTGACCGGGCTGAAGTCCTTGACCGGGTCGTACGGCATCCTGGCGAACAGCGACGGGTTGATGGCGTGCGTGGCCACCGCGCCCATCACGATGGTGTAGCCGTCCGCCGGTTGCTTGGCGACGTAGTCCGCGCCGATATTGCCGCCGGCGCCGGGACGGTTCTCCACCACTACCGGCTGGCCCAGGCTGTCCTTGAGCTTGTCGCCGATGGCGCGCGCCACGGTATCCAGCGGGCCGCCGGCGGGGTAGGGCACCACGAACTTCAGCGGCTTGACGGGGTAGGCCGAGGAAGCCACGGCCGGCGCGGCGGCGAGTGCGCCAAGGGCGCCGAACGCCAGCAACGCGGCGGCGAATTGTTGCTTGAACATGGAAATGCGCATTGGAGTTGCGGGGTACGTATGGGAATTCTGGTGGGTTGGGAGGCTGCCCGAAAGCGCGGCGGTCCCGGCTCTCTTTCGACGGGCCGCCTAGATGCCGATGCCCCGGGCCATCATCACCGCGCACAGCGGCAGCAGGATCAGCAGGTGGGCTTCGATCATGACCCAGCGGCGCGCCTTCTTCAGCTCCGCCGCCGCCGGCACGAAGTCCGGCGCCGTGCGTGCCTGGCGACGCCAGCGCTGGATGGCGAAGGTGGGCGGCAGCGAACACAGCGCGATCACCACGAACACGGTCATCTTGGCGTGGAACCACGGGTTGTGCAGGTAGAACTGCATGCCCTTGGCGCCGTAGAACAGGCGCAGCAGGCCGGTCGCCAGCACCGCCATGGCTGACAGGAAGTAGACCAGGTCGTAGATCGAGATCCGCCTGAGCGTGGCCGGCGTGAGGCCGGTGCGCATGATCACGGCCTCGGCCGTGAGCAGCGCGATCAGGGCGAAGATGAAGGCAAAGTGCAGGAAGGCCAGCAGGGCGTCGGTCAGCATCCAAACTCCTTTCGTGGGTATGGGCAGGCGCCGGCCGGCGGCGCGCGGGTCAGGTCATCGGTTTGTGCTTCATTTGCTGCTTTGCTGCTTTGCTGCCGGATCCGGCACGGGCCAAGGCCGGCCGCCGCCTTGCG
This sequence comes from Cupriavidus sp. 05N40, assembly GCF_056397305.1. Lineage (NCBI taxonomy): Bacteria > Pseudomonadati > Pseudomonadota > Betaproteobacteria > Burkholderiales > Burkholderiaceae > Cupriavidus > Cupriavidus sp. 05N40. The sequence goes on along the minus strand of NZ_JBFTND010000013.1, from coordinate 20,976 downwards.
GGACGGACGGCAAAGCCTTTACAGCACGCCCTTGGCGCGCAGCGCTGCGATCTGCTCAGGGCTATAGCCGAGCATGCCTTCGAGCACCGCGTCGGTGTGTTCGCCCAGCAGCGGCGGATGCCGCACCGCCTCGGGCGGGGTCGCGCTCATCTTGATCGGGCTGCCGACCAGCTTGACCTCGCCGGCGCTCGGGTGCGGCAGGTCCACGCGCAGGCCGCGCGCCTTGACCTGGGCATCGTCGAACACGTCGTCCAGCGTATTGATCGGACCGCACGGCACCCCGGCGCTTTCCAGGTCGAGGATCCACTGCGCGCGCGTGCGCGGCTTGACCATCTCGGCCAGGATCGGCACCAGCACGTCGCGCTGCGCCACGCGCTGCGGATTGGTGGCGAAGCGCGGGTCGTCGGCCAGCTCGGGGTGGCCGCCCGCGGTCACGAACTTGCGGAACTGGCCGTCGTTGCCCACCGCCACGATGATCCAGCCGTCGGCGGCCTGGAAAGTCTGGTAGGGAACGATGTTCGGGTGCGCGTTGCCCCAGCGCTTCGGCGCCACGCCGCTGGCCAGGTAGTTGGTGTTCATGTTGGCCAGCATGGCGACCTGCACGTCGAGCAGGGCCATGTCGATGTACTGGCCTTCGCCGGTGCGCTCGCGGTGCGCCAGCGCCGCCAGCACGGCGATGGTGGCGTACTGGCCGGTCATCAGGTCGGAGATGGCCACGCCGGCCTTCTGCGGGCCGCCGCCGGGCAGGTCGTCGCGCTCGCCGGTCAGGCTCATGAAGCCGCCCATGCCCTGGATGATGAAATCGTAGCCCGGGCGCGCCGCGTAGGGGCCGGTCTGGCCGAAGCCGGTCACCGAGCAATAGATCAGGCCCGGCTTCACCGCCTTGAGCGATTCGTAGTCCAGGCCGTACTTCTTGAGCTGGCCGACCTTGTAGTTCTCCAGCACCACGTCGCTCTGGGCGGCCAGCGCGCGCACCAGTTCCTGGCCTTCGGGCGTGCTGATGTCGCAGGTGACCGAGCGCTTGTTGCGGTTGGCGGCCAGGTAGTAGGCGGCTTCCGCGGTGTCGCGGCCGTCCGCGTCCTGCAGCCAGGGCGGGCCCCAGGTGCGGGTGTCGTCGCCGGCGCCGGGCCGCTCGATCTTGATCACGTCGGCGCCGAAGTCGGCAAGGTTCTGGGCGCACCAGGGCCCGGCGAGGACGCGGGTCAGGTCGAGGACGCGGAGGTGGCTTAAGGCTCCCATGGGGTGTGATGCAATCCGGAAGGGGTGGCAAGGGAAGGCCGGGCGGCCCCGCCGTCTGGTTCCTGCCTGGCTCGTGCCGGATGCAGGGCGGCTTGCGGGGTGACCGGGGCGGCGCTGAGGGCGGCGCCAGGGGTGTCCGGCCGGGACAGCCAGCACTTTACCACCGGCAGGCCCCCGGGAGCACATCGCGGCCCGGCCGGGCGGGCGCCGGCGCGCATGCGCCACGAAACCCCGGCGGCGCGCCGCGGCAGCAGGCTTCCCCGTATAATCAATGGTTTGCAAATCCATCCTGACCGACAGCGACCTGCCACGCCGCGGGACGCCCTGCCCAGAACATGAAAGTCTCCGACATCCGCAGCAAGTTCCTGCAGTACTTCGAATCGAAGGGCCACACCGTGGTCCGCTCGTCCAGCCTGGTGCCGGGGAACGATCCGACGCTGCTGTTCACCAACTCCGGCATGGTGCAGTTCAAGGACGTGTTCCTGGGCACCGACAAGCGCCCGTACACGCGCGCCACGTCGTCGCAGCGCTCGGTGCGCGCCGGCGGCAAGCACAACGACCTGGAGAACGTGGGCTACACCGCGCGCCACCACACGTTCTTCGAAATGCTCGGCAACTTCTCGTTCGGCGACTACTTCAAGCGCGAGGCCATCCAGTACGCGTGGGAGCTGCTGACCAAGGTGTACCAGCTGCCCGCCGACAAGCTGTGGGTCACGGTGTACGCGGAAGACGACGAGGCCTACGACATCTGGGCCAAGGAAGTCGGCGTGCCGGCCGAGCGCATCGTGCGCATCGGCGACAACAAGGGCGCGCGCTACGCCTCGGACAATTTCTGGCAGATGGCCGACACCGGTCCCTGCGGCCCGTGCTCGGAGATCTTCTACGACCACGGCCCGGACGTGTGGGGCGGCCCGCCGGGATCGCCCGAGGAAGACGGCGACCGCTACATCGAGATCTGGAACCTGGTGTTCATGCAGTTCAACCGGGACGAGCAAGGCAATATGCCGCGCCTGCCCAAGCCTTGCGTCGACACCGGCATGGGCCTGGAGCGCATCGCCGCGGTGCTGCAACACGTGCACAGCAACTATGAGATCGACCTGTTCCAGGCGCTGATCAAGGCCGCCGCGCGCGAGACCGGCATCACCGACCTGAACAACAACTCGCTCAAGGTCATCGCCGACCATATCCGCGCCTGCTCCTTCCTGATCGTGGATGGCGTGATCCCCGGCAACGAAGGCCGTGGCTACGTGCTGCGCCGCATCGTGCGCCGCGCCATCCGCCACGGCTACAAGCTGGGCCGCAAGACCCCGTTCTTCCACAAGCTGGTGCCGGACCTGGTGGCGCAGATGGGCCAGGCCTATCCCGAGCTGGCCGAGGCAGAGTCGCGCGTGATCGAAGTGCTCAAGGCCGAAGAGGAACGTTTCTTCGAGACCATCGAGAATGGCATGTCCATCCTCGACGCGGCGCTGGCCGAGGTCAAGGCCAAGGGCGGCACCGTGCTCGACGGCGAACTCGCCTTCAAGCTGCACGACACCTTCGGCTTCCCGCTGGACCTGACGCAGGACGTGTGCCGCGAGCAGGAAATGACGGTGAACGAGACCGCCTTCGACGCTGCCATGAACCGCCAGCGCGAGCAGGCCCGCGCCGCCGGCAAGTTCAAGATGGCCGCCGGCCTCGAATACAACGGCGACAAGACCACCTTCCACGGCTACGACCAGCTCGCCGTCGAAGCCGCCCGGATCACCGCGCTGTACGTGGACGGCGCCGCCGTCGACACCATGCAGCCCGGCCAGACCGGCGTGGTGGTGCTGGACAACACCCCGTTCTACGCCGAATCCGGCGGCCAGGCCGGCGACCAGGGCGAGCTGCGCAGCGGCAGCGCCGTGTTCGCCGTGGCCGATACCACCAAGGTGCAGGCCGACGTGTTCGGCCACCAGGGCACCCTGGCGGGCGGCGCGCTCAAGGTGGGCGACAGCGTCGGCGCGCAGGTGGATGCGCAGCGCCGCGCGCGCACCATGCGCAACCACTCGGCCACCCACCTGATGCACAAGGCCCTGCGCGAAGTGCTGGGCACCCACGTGCAGCAGAAGGGCTCGCTGGTGGATGCCGACAAGACCCGCTTCGACTTCTCGCACAACGCGCCGATGACCGACGAGCAGATCCGCCGGGTCGAGGACATCGTCAACGCCGAGATCCTGCAGAACGCCGCCACCGGCGCCGAGGTGATGCCCTTCGACGATGCCGTCAAGAGCGGCGCCRTGGCGCTGTTCGGCGAGAAGTACGCCGACGACGTGCGCGTGCTGTCGATCGGCAGCTCGAAGGAACTGTGCGGCGGCACCCACGTGGCGCGCACCGGCGACATCGGCCTGTTCAAGATCGTGGTGGAAGGCGGCGTGGCCGCCGGCATCCGCCGCGTGGAAGCCATCACCGGCGACAACGCGCTGCACTACCTGCAGGCGCTCGACGCCAAGCTCAACGAAGCCGCCGCCGCGCTCAAGGCGCAGCCGTCCGAACTGGTGCCGCGCATCGGCCAGGTGCAGGAGCAGGTGCGCGCGCTGGAGAAGGAACTGGAGCGCCTCAAGAGCAAGCTGGCCGCCTCGCAGGGCGACGAGCTGGCCGCGCAGGCCATCGACGTCAAGGGCATCAAGGTGCTGGCAGCCCAGCTCGACGGCGCCGACCTCAAGACGCTGCGCGAGACCATGGACAAGCTCAAGGACAAGCTGGGCAGCGCGGCCATCGTGCTGGGCGCCGTGGCCGACGGCAAGGTCAGCCTGATCGCCGGCGTCACCGCCGACGCGACTGGCAAGGTCAAGGCCGGCGAGCTGGTCAACTTTGTCGCCCAGCAGGTCGGCGGCAAGGGCGGCGGCCGCCCCGACATGGCCCAGGCAGGCGGCACCGAGCCGGCCAACCTGCCGAAGGCGCTGGCAGGTGTCGGCGAGTGGGTGGCGGCGAAGGTGTGATGCTTTCGTCGTGGCYGGCCAGGGACGTCGGCACTGCCTGATGTCCTGGCCTCCTCTGCCCTCATGGGGAGAGGAAAGACCACCGGTGGCATGTTTGTCACGCTTAGTCACGCGGGACGGGAGGAAGGCGCTGCGGCGCCTTTTTTCACGTCCCCTTGCTTCATCATGTCCCCTGCCGGCTGAGCTTGCCCACCAGCGTGAGGATGTCGATCGGCAGCGGAAACACGATGGTCGAACTCTTGTCGCAGGCAATCTGCGTGAGCGTCTGCAGGTAGCGAAGCTGCATTGCCTGTGGCTCGCGGGCCAGCATCTGCGCTGCCTCCAGCAGCTTCACGGAAGCCTGCAGTTCGCCTTCGGCGTGGATCACCTTGGCGCGCCGTTCGCGCTCGGCCTCGGCCTGGCGCGCGATGGCGCGGATCATGGTCTCGTTGAGGTCGACATGCTTGATCTCCACGTTCGAGACCTTGATGCCCCAGCTGTCGGTCTGGGCGTCGAGCGCCTTCTGGATATCGATATTGAGCTGCTCGCGCTCGGCCAGCATCTCGTCGAGCTCATGCTTGCCCAGCACCGAGCGCAGCGTGGTCTGCGCCAGCTGGCTGGTGGCCYCGAGGAAGTTCGCCACCTGGATGATGGCGCGCTCGGGATCGATCACGCGGAAGTACACCACCGCGTTGACCTTGACCGAGACGTTGTCGCGCGAGATCACGTCCTGCGGYGGCACGTCCATCACCACTGTGCGCAGGTCCACGCGCACCATCTGCTGCACGGCAGGGATCAGGATCACCAGGCCCGGCCCCTTCACCTTCCAGAAACGGCCCAGCATGAACACCACGCCGCGCTCGTATTCGCGCAGCACGCGGATGGACGAGACAATGAGCAGGGCGACCAGGAAGACGAGACCGCCCGCGCTGAATCCGAATGCCATGATCATGCTCCTCGAGTGGATGGATTGATCGTGCCGGCCGCGCCCGCCGTGCCTGCGGCGTTCGCGGCGGCATCATCGATGGCGCGCACTTCCAGCAGCAGCCCGCTGCGCCCGGTGACCAGCACCCGCTGGCCGCGCTGCAGCGGCAGCATGCCGTGCACGCGCCAGCGCTCGCCGCGCACCTCGGCCCAGCCGTCTTCGCGCGCGTCGCCGTCCAGCAAGTCCAGCACCACGCCGGGCGTGCCGATCATGGCATCGCCGCCATTGACCGAAGGCATGCGCCGCGCGCGCCAGAGCAGCGTCCAGACTCCCAGCAGGAAGGCGGCGCTGGCCAGCGCCAGCGTGCCGATCAGCCACAGCGGGATGCCGAAGCCAGGCACCTCGGTGTCGATCAGCATCACCGCGCCGAAGATGAAGGCGATGATCCCGCCCACGCCGAGCGCGCCGAAGGTTGGCAGGAACAGCTCCGCCACCATGCAGCCGATGCCCAGCGCGATCAGTCCCAGCCCGGCGTAGTTCACCGGCAGCATCTGCAGCGCGAACAGCGCCAGCAGCAGGCAGATCGCGCCGGCCACGCCGGGCAACACCATGCCCGGCGTGGAGAACTCGAAGATCAGGCCGTAGATGCCGATCATCATCAGGATCAGCGCCACGCTGGGCTCGGTGATGACTGCCAGGAAGCTGCTGCGCCAGTCCGGCTCCAGCACCTGCACCGGCGCCTGCGCGGTGCGCAGCACGCGCTCCACGCCGGCGGCCTGCACGCGCCTGCCATCCACCGCGCGCAGCAGGGCCGGCAGGTCGGGCGCGACCAGGTCGGCCACGTGCTGTTCCACGGCTTCGCTGGCCGACAGGCTSACCGCCTCGCGCACSGCSCGYTCGCCCCATTCGGCATTGCGSYSGCGCAGYTGCGCCAGSCCGCGGATATAGGCGGAGGCATCGTGCATCTGCTTGCGCTCCATGGTGTCCTGTGGCTGGGGCGTGCTGGCCGGCGCCGAGGCGGGCGTGGCTTCCGGTTTCTGCGGCCCGCCCGTGCCGCCAATACCGATCTGCACCGGGCTGGCCGCGCCCAGATTGGTACCCGGCGCCATCGCGGCGATATGGCTGGCGTAGAGGATGTAGGTGCCGGCGCTGGCCGCGCGCGCGCCGCCCGGGTAGACGTAGCTCGCCACCGGCACCGGCGAGGCGAGGATGGCCTGGATGATCTCGCGCATCGACAGGTCCAGCCCGCCGGGCGTGTCCATTTCCAGCACGATCAGCTGGGCGCCGCCGTCGCGGGCGCGGGCCATGCCGCGCACGATGAAACTGGCGCTGGCCGGGCCGACGGCGCCCTTGAGCGGGATCACGACTACCGGGGCGGCCGGCGTGGCGGGGGCCATGGCGGCCTGCGTCGCGGACCACGTCGTTGCCGGCACTACGATGGCAAGGACGGCCAGGGTGACGGCGAATGCAGCGGCCGCGGCCAGCCGGGTGCCGGCGGCAAGCCATCGCAAGTGCATCGGGGCATGCTTCATGGCAGGGACGCCGGCACAGTGAGTGCACACGCGGCGCCACTTCCAGTGTAGGCGAACGGGCACATCCTGCCGGGCGCGCGGCCCCGTCCGGCCGCCGACCGGGCGGGCTCAGGCCGCGGCGGCCAGCCGGAACCTGTCGGCCAGCGCCGCCAGCGCGGTGCTGGCCATGGCCGGATGCCAGGCCAGCACGGTATCGACCTTGCCGGCGGYGCCGAGCGTGTGCACGCTGATCTTGGGCAGGTCGCGGTAAAGGCCCAGCACCGAGCGCGGCACGATGGCCACGCCGATGCCCGCCGCGGCGCAGGCGATGATGGCATGGTACGAGCCCAGTTCCAGCACCCGGCGCGGCGGGCTGTTGCCCGCGGCCAGCCAGGTCTCCAGCCGCATGCGGTAGTTGCAGCCCGGATCGAAGGCCAGCATGGTGCGGGTTTCCAGGTCGGCCGCGCAGCCGATGGGCGGGTGCTGCTCGCGCGCGATCAGCAACAGTTCCTCCTGGAAGGCCGGCAGCCAGGCCAGGGCAGGGTCGTCCAGCGGCTCTGCCACGAAGGCGCAATCCACCTCGAAGCGGCCCAGCGCCTGCAAGGCCTGCCGCGTAGTCAGCGTCACCAGTTCGAGTTGCACCTCGGGCCAGGCCTGGTGATAGGCGGCCAGCACCGAGGGCAGGCGGCTGGCCGCCGTGCTTTCCATCGAGGCGATGCGCAGGCGGCCCTGGGGCTTGGCCGGCAGCACCGCGTGGCGGGCTTCCTCGGCCAGGTCCAGCACGCGCCGTGCGTAGTCGAACAGGGTCTGCCCGGCTGGTGTCAGCACCATGCGCTTGCCTTCGCGCAGGARCAATTCCACGCCGAGCGAGCTTTCCAGCTGGCGGATGCGGGTGGTGACGTTGGATTGCACTCGGTGCAGGCGCGCCGCGGCGCGCGTGACGCCGCCTTCTTCGACGACGCAGCGGAAGATTTCCAGGGAAGCCAGGTCCATTGCGATGCTCTTGCTAGCGGTTCCACGCGCCGCCGGAAGGAAGTCCGGATGGGAACGCCTCATCCATCTCGCCGGAAGATCGTTGCGTTCTCAATTATTCATTTTTCGGTCGCGTGTCCTGAGCGTAGCATGCGGCGATGGACTTCACATTCCCCACCGTCATCGTCCCGTGCCTGCGGCGTCTCTTCCAGGGAGGCCGCGCGGATGGGCAGCGCTGACCACCGCCTGGCCGCCGCGCTCGCGCCGGCGCACGTCCAGCCCGGCATCTGGACCGTGRCGCTGGCCGGCCTGGTTGCGCTGGGCGTGGCGATGGGCATAGGCCGCTTTGCCTTTACGCCGCTGCTGCCGATRATGTTGCATGACGCCAGCGTCACGCTGGGCGAGGGCGGATGGCTGGCGACGCTGAACTACCTGGGTTATTTCGCTGGCGCCGCCGTGTGCCTGTTCATCCGCCCGGAGCCGGCGCGCATGGTCAGGCTCGGCCTGGTCGCCACCGTACTGCTGACCCTGGGCATGGCCGCGCCCGGCGGCATGGCGGCGTGGGGCGTGTGGCGCGCGGCGGCGGGCGTGGCGAGCGCGTTCGTGATGGTCTACGGCACGGCCTGGTGCATGCACCGGCTGGCAGAGATGGGCCGGGCGCCCTTGGGCGGGCTGATCTTCTGCGGGCCCGGCATCGGCATCGTGCTGACGGGCGTTTCGGCCTTCGGCATGGTCGGCGCCGGCTGGCGCGCGGGCTGGGCCTGGCTGGCCTTCGGGTTGCTGGGCGCCGTCCTGGTCGGCATGGTCTGGCCTGTGTTCCGGCCGGCGCCCCGCGGCGCGCCACCGGCCGGCCCGGTGCCCGCGGCGGCCGCGATTGCGGCATCCGCCGTGCCGAGGCTCGACCGCGAGACCTGGCTGCTGACGCTGGCTTACGGCCTGGCCGGCTTCGGCTACATCATCACCGCCACCTTCCTGCCCGTGATCGCGCGCCAGGCCATGCCYGGCTCGGTATGGGCCGACCTGTTCTGGCCCATCTTCGGCGCCGGCGTGACCGTGGGCGCCTTCGTCGCCTCGCGCGTGCGGGTGGAGTGCGACAACCGCAAGCTGCTGGCCTTTACCTACGCCATGCAGGCGGCGGGGGTGGCGGTCGCGGTGGTATGGCCGACAGTGACCGGATTCGCGCTCAGCAGCCTGCTGGCGGGGCTGCCGTTCAACGCGCTGGTGTCGTTCGCGATGCGCGAGGCGCGGCRCCTGTGGGGCGGCCAGGCCCAGCGCCTGATGGGGCTGATGACCGCCAGCTACGGCCTGGGCCAGATCGTGGGGCCGCCGCTGGCCACGGCGCTGGTGGCACGCAGCGGCGGCTTTGCCGCCTCCCTGTGCTGTGCGGTCGCGGCCCTGCTGACGGGCAGCGCGGTGTTCGCCTGGATGGCGCGCGCGCCTGCGCGCTAGACGCGCCCGCGGGCCTGCCCGGGCGCCGCCTGACGGGGCTGCGGGGCTTGCGCTACAGTATCGCCTTCGCCGCGCGCGCTGCCACCGGGAGCGCCGTCCGGGCCGCCCGGACGCGCGTGGCGCAGGAGCCGATTCCATGTCTTTTTCCCTGCAGCCTGCCCGCGCCACCGGCGCCACCCAGCCCGCCACGCCGGCCGAGGCGCGCATGCGCGCCGATCTTGCGGCCGCCTACCGCCTGTGCGCGCTGCAGGGCTGGGATGACCTGATCTACACGCATATCTCCGCGGTCGTCCCGGGCGAGCCGGATCATTTCCTGATCAACCCGTTTGGCTTTGCCTTCGACGAGATCCGCGCCAGCGACCTGGTCAAGATCAACGGCCGCGGCGAGGTGGTGGGCGAGAGCGTGCACCCGGTCAACGTCACCGGCTTTGCGCTGCATGGCGCGGTGCACGCCGCGCGGCCCGACGCGGTATGCGTGATGCACCTGCACAATACCGCCGGCGTGGCGGTGTCGGCCCAGGCCCGCGGCCTGCTCGCGCTGTCGCAGCACGCCATGCGCTTCCATGGCCGGCTGGCCTACCACGACTACGAAGGCCTGGCCTTCACGCCGGCCGAGGGCGAGCGCCTGACCGCTTCGCTCGGCGCGCAGCCTGCCATGCTGCTGCGCAATCACGGCACGCTCACGGTGGGCCGCACCGTGGCCGAGGCCTATGTGCTGATGGCCACGCTGATCAAGGCCTGCGAGATCCAGATCGCGGCGCAGGCGGGCGGCGAAGTCGTGCAGCCGCCGCCCGCCGTGGCGGTGCATGCATCGGCGCAGCTCGACGACAACGGCGCGCTGGAAGGCGGGCTCGAATGGCCGTCATTGCTGCGCAAACTCGATAGAATCGATGTTTCCTACCGCGATTGACGCGCGCGAGCGCATTGGTCCCGCTCCCCCGATACCCAAGAGGAACCCTAGCCATGCCGACATACCATGTAGAACTCTTCGAAGGCCGCACCATCGAGCAAAAGCGCAAGCTGGTCGAGGAAGTCACCCGCGTCACCTGCGAAACGCTGGGCTGCTCGGCTTCGGCGGTCGATATCATCATCACCGACATCAAGCGCGAGAACTGGTCCACCGGCGGCGAACTGTGGGCCGACAAGAAGTGAGCACGGGCGGACCTTGCGCGCTCCGCCCGCGCTGACCACAGCACGTATCCACCCGCCACGGACTTTTCCCTCCATGCAGCACTTCGCCTCCGACAACTACGCCGGCTTTTGCCCGGAATCGCTCAAGTATTTCCTCGAAGCCAATGGCAGCGGCCATGAGCAGGCCTACGGCGACGACTCCTGGACCCAGAAGGTCTGCGACCGCATCCGCGACCTGTTCCAGACCGACTGCGAAGTCTTCTTCGTCTTCAACGGCACCGCGGCGAATTCGCTGGCGCTGTCGGCGCTGTGCCAGTCCTACCATTCGGTGATCTGCCATGAACTGGCGCACATCGAAACCGACGAATGCGGCGGCCCTGAGTTCTTTTCCAACGGCTCCAAGCTGCTGACCGCGCCGGGCGCCAACGGCAAGCTCACCCCCGACGCCGTGGAAGCGCTCGTCACGCGCCGCTCCGATATCCACTATCCCAAGCCCAAGGTGGTGTCGCTGACGCAGTCCACCGAAGTCGGCACCGTGTACACGGTGGAGGAGGTGCGCGCCATCGCCGCCATCGCCAAGCGCCGCCAGTTGCGCGTGCACATGGACGGGGCGCGCTTTGCCAACGCGGTGGCGTCGCTGGGCGTGCATCCCTCGGAAATCACCTGGCGCGCCGGGGTCGATGTGCTGTGCTTCGGCGGCACCAAGAACGGCCTGCCGGTGGGCGAGGCGGTGGTGTTCTTCGACCGCAGGCTGGCCGAGGACTTCGCCTACCGTGTCAAGCAGGCCGGGCAACTGGCCTCCAAGATGCGCTTTATCTCGGCGCCGTGGCTGGGCCTGCTGGAGAACGACGTGTGGCTGGCCAACGCTCGCCATGCCAACGCCATGGCCCAGCTTCTGCACGAGCGCATCGCCACCATCCCCGGCGTGCGCATCATGTTCCCGACCGAGTCCAATGCGGTCTTCGCCGAACTGCCGCTGGCGGCCATCGAAACGCTGCGCGCGAAGGGCTGGCGCTTCTACACCTTCATCGGTGCGGGCGGCTGCCGTTTCATGTGCTCGTGGGACCTGCAGCCGGAAACGGTGGAAGCGCTGGCCGCCGACATGCGCGACGCCTGCGCCGCCTGAGCGCCGGCAAGCAAGAACGCAGGAAAGCAGGCATCGTGACAAGCTGACGACCCGACAAACACAACAAAGCCGGCAAGGCTGAAAGACAAGGAGCTTCGCAATGTCCTATTACCGTTACTGCCCCCAATGCGGTTCGCCGCTGGAAGTGCTGCCGCATTCCGGGCGCGAGCGCGATGCCTGCGTGCAGCCCGAATGCGGATTCGTCCACTGGAACAACCCGCTGCCGGTGCTGGCCGCGGTGGTGGAGTACGAGGGCAAGCTGCTGCTGGCGCGCAACGCCGCGTGGCCCGAGAAGATGTTCGCCCTGGTGACGGGTTTCCTGGAGCGCGACGAGACGCCCGAGCAGGGCGTGGCGCGCGAACTCAAGGAAGAGACCAACCTGGACGCCCACGCGGTGTCGCTGATCGGGGTCTACGAGTTCATGCGCAAGAACGAGCTGATCATCGCCTACCATGTGCAGGCCAGCGGCCAGATCGCGCTATCCGAGGAACTGGCCGACTACAAGCTGGTGGCGCCCGAGGACATGCGGATCTGGTCGGCGGGCACCGGCTTCGCGGTGGCAGACTGGCTGGCCTCGCGCGGCCACCCGGTGCGCTTCTTCGACCGCAACACCGGCGAGGACATTCCCGACCCGCGCAAGCGCGACGCCTTCGGCCTGCCCGGTGCTTCGCTACAATACAGGCCGTGAATACTCAGTGTCCTGGATAAAGAGCCGGGACACAAAGACAAAGGAAGAGAGGAATGGAGTTCCAGAAAGAAGTGGACGCGCGCGGCCTGAACTGCCCGCTGCCGATCCTGCGCACCAAGAAGGCGCTGGCCGACATGGCCAGCGGCGATGTCCTCAAGGTACTTGCCACCGATCCGGGCGCCACGCGCGATTTCCAGGCGTTTGCCAAGCAGACTGGCAATGAGTTGCTGTCGCATCAGGAAGTGGACAAGGTGTTTGTGTTTTATATGCGGAGGCGGTGAGGGGTGTCATTTAGGGGTTACCCGGTTTGCGGATTCGTGGTGGGGGCGGTGGTTCTGCTGGAATCTGCCGGTACCGGCTCGGGCGGCCACTAAGCTGCGGGCGGTGCCGGTTTCGTGGTGATGCCCCTGATTGCTGGTGCACTGCTTGTTCGGGCATCTGCCGTTACCGACTCGGGCCGCCACGAGATAGCACCCTGGTGTTTTCGTGGTGGGCGTGGTGGACCGGGGCGCAGGTGGTTGAGTGCTCTTTACTCTCATGTGGGCGCCACCGCGCCCACCACGAAACCAGCGAGGCAACGATGCAGTGGCCATCAGAACCGGTAACGGCAGATGGCCGAACCAGCAGGGCACTCGCCATCATAGGTCTGACCCCGAAACCGCAGCCGCCAGCAAGATCGTGGTTGGTCGCACCGGTAACGGCAGGATGCGAACAGAACCGCAGGCACCACGACGAAACCACCACAACCAGAAACCCCGACGTTTCTGCCCCTGCCGGCCAGGCAGCCCGCTCTCTTTGCCTACTTTCTTTTCGGGGAAAAGAAAGTAGGTCGCTCCGGGGGAGCGAAAGCCGTTGACTTTGAAGTGAAGTTAAGCCGTTTGATCCTGACCCCAACCCCTCACCCAGCGAACCAACAAAAAAGCCCCGCAAAGCCGCCGGCAACCGGCCACCCTGCAGGGCTTTCCTTATCCAGCCAAACCGACAACAATCACCCGCGCGTGCGCAGGTAAGTGCTGAACTCGTCCATCACTTCCGGGTGCTTGAGCGCGAATTCGACGGTCGCCTTCAGGTAGCCGAGCTTGCTGCCGCAGTCGTAGCGCACGCCCTTGTAGCGGTAGGCCAGCACCTGTTCCTGGCTGAGCAGCGAACCGATCGCGTCGGTGAGCTGGAACTCGCCGCCGGCGCCCGGCTTGAGGTTGCGGATATGGTCGAAGATGCGCGGCGTCAGGATGTAGCGGCCGACCACGCCCAGGTTTGAGGGCGCGTCCTCGGGCGCCGGCTTCTCGACGATGCCGGAGACCTTGATCACGCCTTCGTCCCATTCGCGGCCGTCGACCACGCCGTACGAGCGGCTCTGTTCCGGAGCGATCTCTTCCACGCCCAGTACCGAGCAGTTGTAGTGGCCGTACAGGTCCGTCATCTGCTTCATCACGGGCGGCTGGCCGTCCAGCAGGTCATCGGCCAGCATCACGGCGAAGGGCGCGTCGCCCACCAGCTTTTCCGCGCACAGCACGGCGTGGCCCAGGCCCAGTGCTTCGGGCTGGCGCACATAGAAGAATTCCACGTGCGAGGGCTTGATCGAGCGCACCAGCGAGAGCAGGGCCTGCTTGTTCTTGGCCTCCAGTTCGGCTTCGAGCTCGTAGGCCTTGTCGAAGTGATCCTCGATGGCGCGCTTGGAGCGGCCGGTCACGAAGATCATCTCGGTGATGCCGGCAGCCATGGCTTCTTCCACCGCGTACTGGATCAGCGGCTTGTCGACCACCGGCAGCATTTCCTTCGGGCTTGCCTTGGTAGCGGGCAAAAAGCGGGTGCCCAGACCAGCTACGGGGAAGACAGCCTTGGTGACACGGGTTTCCATAACAGGTTTTCCTTATCGTTTCGGTGTACGCAACCCTGCTGGTGATGCAAAGCTCATGCCGGCAGACGTTGCAGCTGATCCTGCAACTTGCCCAGCGTCTGTTCGAAATCGGACAGACGCTGGTTTTCCTGCGCGACCACGGCCGGCGGTGCMTTGGCGACGAAGCTCTCATTGGAAAGCTTGCCCCGGCACTTGCCGATCTCGGCGCTCAGGCGCTCTATTTCCTTCGACAGCCGCACGCGCTCGGCCGCCACGTCAATCTCGATCTTCAGCAGCAGGCGGTTACCGCCCACGATTGCCACCGGTGCGCCGGCACCTTCGGCCATCAGGGCATTCTCGTCTTCGAATACCTTTACCTCGGAAAGTTTCGCCAGCGCCTGCACATAGGCCTGGGCCGAGGTGAGGAAAGCGCTGTCGCCCTGGGCGTAGAGCGGGATGCGCTGGGCCGGGGAGATATTCATCTCGCCGCGCAGGTTGCGGCAGGCGTCGACCACCGCCTTGAGCTGCGCGGTCCACTGCTCGGCGGCCTCGTCGATCTTGGCCACGGCCGGCAGCGGGTAAGCCTGCAGCGCCAGCGTCTCGCTACCGTCGCCCTTGGCGCGGCCGGCCAGCGGCGCTACCTTCTGCCACAGTTCCTCGGTGATGAAGGGGATGATCGGGTGGGCCAGGCGCAGCACCGTCTCCAGCACGCGCAGCAGCGTGCGGCGGGTGGCGCGCTGCTGGGCGGGCGTGCCGTTCTGGATCTGTACCTTGGCCAGTTCCAGGTACCAGTCGCAGTACTCGTCCCACACGAACTTGTAGATCGCGCTGGAGATATTGTCGAAGCGGTACTCGGCAAAGCCCTTTTGCACATCGGCTTCCACGCGCTGCAGCAGCGATACGATCCAGCGGTCCGCCTGCGAGAAGTCGAGGTAGCCGTCCGGGCCGCAGTCGTTGTTGCACGGGCCCATGCCGCAGTCATGGCCTTCGGTGTTCATCAGCACGAAGCGGGTGGCGTTCCACAGCTTGTTGCAGAAGTTGCGGTAGCCCTCGCAGCGGCCGGTGTCGAAGTTGATGTTGCGGCCCAGCGTGGCCAGCGAGGCGAAGGTGAAGCGCAGCGCGTCCGCGCCGAAGGCGGGAATGCCTTCGGGGAATTCCTTCTTCGTCTTCTTCTCGATCTTGGGTGCGTCCTTGGGGCGGCGCAGGCCGGTGGTGCGCTTCTGGAGCAGGGTATCGAGATCGATGCCGTCGATCAGGTCCACCGGGTCCAGGGTGTTGCCCTCGGACTTGCTCATCTTCTTGCCTTCGGAGTCCCGCACCAGGCCGTGCACGTAGACGGTATGGAAGGGCACCTTGCCGGTGAAGTGCTTGGTCATCATGACCATGCGCGCCACCCAGAAGAAGATGATGTCGTAGCCGGTAACAAGTGCCGACGACGGCAGAAAATGCTGCAATTCGGGCGTTTCCTCAGGCCAGCCGAGCGACGAGAACGGGACCAGCGCGGACGAGAACYAGGTGTCCAGCACATCGTCCTCGCGGCGCAGCGCGCCGGTGCTGCCGGCCGCGGCGGCCTGCGCCAGGGCGTCTTCCTCGGTGCGGGCGACGAAGCACTTGCCGTTCTCGTCGTACCAGGCCGGGATCTGGTGGCCCCACCACAGCTGGCGCGAGATGCACCAGTCCTGGATGTTCTCCAGCCACTGGTTGTAGGTGCTGTTCCAGTTCTCGGGGATCAGCTTGATCTCGCCGCCTTTCACGGCCTCGAGCGCCACCTCGGCGATCGAGCGGCCCGGGTTGAAAGTGCCCTCGGGCGCCGGCTTGCTCATGGCGACGAACCACTGGTCGGTCAGCATCGGCTCGATGGCGCTGCCGGTGCGCTCGCTGCGCGGGGTCATCAGCTTGTGCTTCCTGACTTCGGCCAGCAGGCCCTGCGCGTCGAGGTCCTCGACGATGCGCTTGCGCGCGTCGAAGCGGTCCAGGCCCGCGTAAGCGGCCGGGGCGTCGGCGACGATCTTCGCGTCGAGCGTGAGGATGGACAGCTGGGGCAGGCTATGGCGCTGGCCCACCGCGTAGTCGTTGAAATCGTGGCCCGGGGTCACCTTGACCACGCCGGTGCCGAACTCGCGGTCGACGTATTCGTCGGCAATCACGGGGATGTCGCGGCCGGTGAGCGGCAGGCTGACCGACTTGCCGATCAGGTGGGCATAGCGCTCGTCTTCCGGGTGCACCATCACGGCCACGTCGCCCAGCATCGTTTCGGGGCGTGTGGTGGCCACGGTCAGGTGGGTCAGGCCGTGCACGCTGTCGGCTTCGGTGAGCGGGTAGCGGATGTGCCACATCGAGCCTTCTTCCTCGACGTTGTCCACTTCCAGGTCGGACACCGCGGTGCCCAGCACCGGATCCCAGTTGACCAGGCGCTTGCCGCGGTAGATCAGGCCCTGCTCGAACAGGCGCACGAACACTTCGGTGACCGCCTGGGACATTTCCGGCGACATGGTGAAGTACTCGCGGCTCCAGTCGATCGAAGCCCCCATGCGGCGGATCTGGCGCGTGATGGTCGAGCCGGACTCTTCCTTCCACGCCCACACCTTCTCGGTGAATTTCTCGCGGCCGAGTTCTTGGCGCGACACGCCCTGTGCCTCCAGCTGGCGTTCCACCACGATCTGGGTGGCGATGCCGGCGTGGTCGGTGCCGGGCACCCACAGCGTGTTGGCGCCCGACATGCGGGCGTGGCGGGCCAGGCCRTCCATGATGGTCTGGTTGAASGCRTGGCCCATGTGCAGCGTGCCGGTCACATTAGGCGGGGGCAGCTGGATGCAGAAATCGGGGCGGTCCGAGTCGAGGGTCGGCTTCGCGATGCCGCGCTTCTCCCACTCTGGGCCCCATTTGGCCTCAATGGCGGCGGGTTCGAAGCTCTTGGCAAGGGACTGGTCTTGGGCGGTCATGCTCGGGTGTCGATGATTACGTCGGATTCTGCGGCCCAGGCGGGCAGGGGCAACGCGCCGGGAAACGTTAAATTATACGGAAGGCGGGGTGCCGGGTGCGGGAAATGGGCCCGCGCAGGGCAGTACCGCGCCATCCGGGCGCATTTCAGGGCCGATCCATGGGTGGCCCGGGAGCGATCCGGGCGCGATGCTGGCGTAATCCGGCCGCTATTTTGCCGCTGCTTCGGCGTCCCGGGTGGATTTCTGCTTACTCCGGGAGAGGGGAAAGCCCGCGCATTGTGCGCTTGGTGCTACCTGTGCCGCAGCGCGCGACGGGGCGGCGGCCGGCCGCCGCGGGCCGGGGGTGCGCCCCGGTATAATTCGGGGCACTCCACAAGGCCCTCCCGATGTCCGACCTGCTTGCCAATCTCAACGCCGAACAACTTGCCGCCGTCACCTTGCCCGACGAACCGGCGCTGATCCTGGCGGGCGCGGGCAGCGGCAAGACGCGCGTGCTGACCACGCGCATCGCGTGGCTGATCCAGAACGGCCGCGTGTCGCCCGCCGGCCTGCTGGCGGTGACCTTCACCAACAAGGCCGCCAAGGAAATGACCGCGCGGCTGACTTCGATGCTGCCGATCAACACCCGGGGCATGTGGATCGGCACCTTCCACGGCTTGTGCAACCGCATGTTGCGCGCCCACTTCCGCGACGCCGGGCTGCCGCAGACCTTCGCCATCCTCGACAGCCAGGACCAGCTCTCGGCGCTCAAGCGCCTGCTCAAGTCGCTCAACGTGGACGACGAGAAGTACCCGGCCAAGAACCTGCAGTACTTCATCAACAATGCCAAGGAGCAGGGCCTGCGTCCGGCCGACGTGGAGGCCAACGATGACTTCAATCGCCGCTTCGTCGACCTCTATGCCGCCTACGACGTGCAGTGCCAGCGCGAAGGCGTGGTCGACTTCGCCGAACTGCTGCTGCGCTGCTACGAGCTGCTGCGCTACAACGACGCCATCCGCCAGCACTACCAGAACCGCTTCCGCCACGTGCTGGTCGACGAATTCCAGGACACCAATGTGCTGCAGTACCAGTGGCTCAAGCTGCTGGCGGGCTTCGGCACGCAGAACCCGGCGGCGGTATTCGCGGTGGGCGACGACGACCAGAGCATCTATGCGTTCCGCGGGGCCAATGTCGGCAACATGCGCGATTTCGAGCACGAATTCCGCGTGCGCCACATGATCAAGCTCGAGCAGAACTACCGCTCGCATGGCCACATCCTCGATTCCGCCAACCACCTGATCGCCCACAATGCGCGCCGCCTCGGCAAGAACCTGCGCACCGACGCCGGCCACGGCGAGCCGGTGCGGGTGTTCCAGGCCGGCTCCGACGGCCAGGAAGCGGCCTGGATGGTGGAGGAAATCCGCGACCTGGTGGCGCAGGGCATGAGCCGCTCGGAAATCGCCATCCTGTACCGCAGCAATGCGCAGTCGCGCGTGATCGAGCATGCGCTGTTCTCGTCGGGCATCGCTTACCGGGTGTACGGCGGCCTGCGCTTCTTCGAGCGCGCCGAAATCAAGCACGCCCTGGCTTACCTGCAGCTGCTGGAGAACCCGCGCAACGACGCCGCCTTCGGGCGCGTGGTGAACTTTCCCGCGCGCGGCATCGGCGCGCGCTCGCTCGAAGCACTGCAGGACGCCGCGCGCCAGTATGACTGCTCGCTCGCGGAAGCCGTGGCCTACGTGGCCGGCAAGGCCGGCAGCACGCTCGGCGCCTTCGTGCGGCTGATCGAGCAGATGCGCGCGGAGACGCGCCGCATGACGCTGCCGGAGACGGTCGAATACGTGACCAATACCAGCGGCCTGATCACCTACTACCGCGGCGAGAAAGAAGGCCAGGACCGCATCGAGAACTTGCAGGAACTGGTGACCGCGGCGCAGGCCTTCGTGACGGAGGAGGGCTACGGGCTGGACGCGCTGGCCAGCGCGATCCCGGTGGGACGCGACGGCGGGCCGGCGCTGCCGGCGCTGGCCGATGGCGACCAGGCCCAGCAGGTGCTGGACCCCGAAGCGCTGCCCGTGGTGATGACGCCGCTGGTGGCCTTCCTGACCCATGCCTCGCTCGAGGCCGGCGACAACCAGGCGCAGGCCGGCCAGGACGCGGTGCAGATGATGACCGTGCACGCGGCCAAGGGCCTCGAGTTCAACGCGGTGTTCATCACCGGGCTGGAAGAAGGCCTGTTCCCGCACGAGAACAGCGCGAACGAGGCCGACGGCCTCGAGGAAGAGCGCCGCCTGATGTATGTGGCGATCACCCGCGCCCGCCAGCGGCTCTACCTGTCATTCGCGCAGAGCCGCGTGCTGCACGGGCAGATGCGCTATCACGTGCGCTCCCGCTTCTTCGAGGAGCTGCCCGACGAAGCGCTCAAGTGGCTGACGCCGCCGGCGCAAGCCTACGGTTCGCAGCGCCGCCAGCAGAACGACGGCGGCTGGGGTCGTGACTGGTTCAAGAAGGCGGAAGACGTGCCCTACTCGGGCACCAAGCCGACCGGCGGCATGGATACCGGCAACGGCTACGCCGACTCCAAGCGCGAGGCCGGCTCCGGGCTGCGCATCGGCCAGAGCGTGTTCCACAACAAGTTCGGCGAGGGCGTGATCACGGCGCTCGAAGGCGACGGCGCGGATGCCCGCGCCAATATCAAGTTCAAGCGGCACGGCGCCAAGTGGCTGGCGCTCTCGGTGGCCAAGCTGGATCCGATAGACTGAGCGGCACCAGCAAGAAGATCCTGGCGTCGTTGCGCGGCCTTGCCTTGCCAGTCGTACTGTCCGCGGCCGCGCCCTTGCGGGGCGCGTGCACGCTGGCCGGCGCGCACCGCTGCGCAGGCGGATCACTGCGTGGTCCGGATTCCCTGCTCCGCCCTGGCCACGACCGCTTCGCTTCAATCCGATAGCGCCGCCAGGGCCTGCCCGCCTCAGTCGAGCTGGATGTTGCCGTCCTTGATGACCTTGGCCCATTCCTTCGTCTGCGCCTGCACGAACTTCGCGGCCTCGGCCGGCGTGCCGGCCACGATCTCGCCGCCCAGGCTGGCGATGCGCTCGCGGTTCTCCGGCAGGTTGATGACCTTGCGGATCGCCTCCGAGAGGCGCGCCACGATGTCCGGCGGCGTGCCCGCCGGCAGGAACACGCCGTTCCATTCATAGACTTCATAGCGCGGCACGCCGGCTTCGGTCATGGTCGGGGTGTCCGGCAGGATGGCCGTGCGCCGGGCTCCGGTCACCGCCAGCACGCGCAGCTTGCCCGCGCGCACATGCTGCAGGCCCGAGGCCGTGTTGGCGAAGAACACCGGCACCTGGCCCGCGATCACATCGGCCATGGCCGGGCCGCCTCCCTTGTAGGGCACATGCAGCAGATCCAGCTTCATGCGCTGCGCGAACAGCGCGCCGGCGAGATGCTGCGCCGAGCCGTTCCCCGACGAGGCGTAGGCGATGCTGCCAGGCTTGGCGCGGGCCATCGCCACCAGTTCCTGCGCGGATTTGGCCGGGAACTGCGGATTCACCACCAGCATATTGGGATAGAGCGCCAGCACCGAGACCGGGATGAACGACTTGGCCGGATCATAGGGCAGCCGCTTGTAAAGCGCCGGGTTGGAGGCGAACGAGGCGGCATCGAGCAGCACGGTGTAGCCGTCCGGCGCGGACTTGGCAACGATGTCCGTGCCGATCTGGCCGCCCGCGCCGGGCCGGTTGTCCACCACGATGGTTTGGCCGAGTTCCTGCCCCAGGCGGGGGGAAATCATGCGGGCCATGGTGTCGGCGCCACCGCCCGGCGCGTAGGTGACCACCAGGCGGATGGGCTTGGCGGCGGGCCAGGCCTGCGCGAGTGCAAGGCCGCTGGCGCAGGCGGCGAGCCCGAACAGGGCGGTCGCGCAAAGGCGGATGGAATTTCGCATGGGTCTCCTCGGGGTCTGTAGGTATGGGGTGGCAGCGAGGCGGGGCGCGTCAGCGGACCTCGGCGCGATAGTGGAAGTCGTCGGCGTTGCCCAGCGTCTGCCGGTACTCGACCCGCCGGCCCGCCAGGTCGAACGCCACGCGGCTGACCGCCAGCGCCGGGTGACCCTCGGGCAGGCCAAGCCGGGCGGCCTCGCGCGGGCCCAGCCGGCTAAAACGCAGGTCGTCGACCGCGCGGCCCACGGTGACGCCGTAGCGCTGCGCATACATCGGGTACAGCAGGGGCGCGAACTC